>JAEUUR010000547.1 GCA_016787465.1 Saprospiraceae bacterium
CGGACTTTGTTTTTTTTGCCTTGAAAAAAATTACTTCCCTGAAATGCAGAGAAGAACACCGCACTGGCACGGGTATAGGGCAAAAAGCCAAGTCGTTTGCCAATGATATATCCGGTCAGCGCCAGCGTTTTGCCATCCCGGCTGATCGCAGCGCCGGTAATTACCCGGTTGTTTATACGCAAACTGTCGCGCAGTTCAGCCACATAAACACCTGGTTTGGCAGGCAACACGTAGTGTTTGGTGAAAAAATTGCCTTTAAATACGTTTTTAGAAAACAAATGGAGGCTGTCGTTAAAAAATACGCAGGCTTCCATGTTGAAGTTCCAATCAGTTGCATGCTCTGGCGGAAATGCTTTTTGATCGGGATACGAAAATTTAATACTATCAAGAGCGCCGGATTCCGGCCGGTAAATATATATACGCAGGTTTTTGCGTTTGTTGTAATTATTTCCAAAATCGCCGATGTAAAGATTGCCTTTGGTATCAGATGCAAGATCTTCCCAATCCAGGTTGGGAACAGGCAGTTTTTTTACTTCCAGAGTTCGGCCGGAATACGGATCAACGCTGAATAATTCGGGTGGGTTGTGTGAATCATTGTGCATCCACAAAGTGCCGGAGGCGGTTCTGGTTATTCCGGAAACTTCCTTGAGCCCCGAAGGCAATTCCACACGTCGAAATAAGAGCTTTTTTTGGGCTTGAAGTGGGAAGGATAATAAAATAAATAATGCGGCAACGAAGCGTGTTGTTGTTTTCATGTACAGAAAAAATTGTTTTGGAGATAGCAGCAATCAGCAGGCCAAACAGCTAGAATCTGTAAGATTTTCTGCCAATGTTAAGTTTTTCTTCCGTATCGACAACCATTTCTTAATCTAGGCTTAACATTAGTACTTTCGAGCCATAATTCCTTTTAAAACCTGAAGCACTATTTTTCACTAACCATTTCTATCATGAAGTACCGTCTACTCTCCATCGCGGTTGTCTTATTGATGACTGCTACAAGCATGAACGCACAGGTAACTACCGCTTCGATTGGCGGCAACATTACCGACGAAAACGGCCAAGCTTTGGCCGGGGTCACTGTGCAAGCTGTTCACACGCCCTCCGACACTGCTTATGGCACCTATTCTCGTTCGGATGGCCGTTACACGCTGCCCAATCTGCGGGTTGGAGGCCCTTACACCGTTTCTTTGTCCTATACAGGTTATGAAGCAACCAACACAGAAGGACTTATACTATCGGTAGGCCAAAAACTTCCACTTGATCTCAAAATGAAATCCTCCGCCACGGCTTTGGGCGAAGTTGTAATTAGTGGGGGTACTGATCCGGTGTTGAACTCGGAACGCACCGGCGCTTCCACGAATATTAGCCGTGCGCAAATCGCGTCGCTTCCTACGATTTCGCGTTCCGCATTCGATTACACACGCTTAAGCCCGGCTTCCGATGGAGGTTCATTTGCCGGACGGAACGACCAGTACAACAACTTTTCACTCGACGGCGCGATTTTCAACAATCCATTCGGCCTCGATGCTGCAACACCAGGCGGCCAGTCGGAAGCACAACCGATTTCCCTGGATGCCATCGATCAGATTCAGGTTGCTTATGCACCGTATGATGTTACACAAAGTGGTTTTACCGGCGCTGCTATCAATGCTGTTACCAAATCGGGAACGAACAATTTCTCCGGAACGGCATACGGTTTTTATCGCAACCAAAGCATGATTGGGTCAAAAGTGGATGGAACCGAAGCGCCTAAAGGCGATTTGACACAATTCCAAACCGGCCTAAGCCTGGGCGGCCCAATCATCAAAAACAAACTCTTTTTCTTCGTCAATGCCGAAGTTGAGCGCCGCAGTGACCTCGGTTCTGCCTTTTTAGCCAATCGGGGTACCGATGGCCCGGGTATTTCAAGGGTGCTGGCATCTGATCTGGAAGCCGTCCAATCTGCTTTAGCGGGTTTGGGATATGAAACAGGCCCCTATGAAAACTTTACCCTGGAAGCGCCTAACATGAAAGCAATTGCCAAATTGGATTGGAATATTGCTAAAGGTCACGCTTTATCTATCACTTACAACTTCCTCGATGCGTCGAAAGAAAAACCTGCGCACCCATCGGCTATCGGTCGCAGAGGGCCCGATTTCACCACCTTGCAATTCAGAAATTCAGGTTACCGCATCAACAACAAGTTGAACCAAATTATCGGTGAATTGAAATCTTCCTTCGGAAGCAAAGTATCCAACAAACTGCAACTAGGTTATTCTTCTTTCCGCGACTCACGCGATCCATTCTCTGCACCAGCGCCTTCGATCAGCATTGGTAAAGATGGCAGCAGGTATATCATTGCAGGCCATGAGCCGTTTTCGATTTACAACAAGCTGAATCAGGATGTATTGCAAATCAACGATAACCTCAACTTTTACCTCGGCAAACATACCCTGACTGTCGGCGCTGCTTATGAACAATTCCAGTTTGATAACTCTTTCAATCTCAATGCTTACGGCGGAACGTTTTCACCTGATTACGCCAGCGTACAAGACTTCCTGGATGCCGTTGATTCAGGTGTTGTCGGCGAACAATTGCGCCTGGCCGACAGTACCTTCAATAACACAGCAGATTTAGGCTGGAACTGGTCGTACACCAACCTTGGCCAGATCAGTGCCTACATTCAGGACGAAATTGAATTATCGGATAATTTCTCCGTGACCCTGGGCTTGCGCATGGACAAACCAACTTACCTGGATACCAAAGAAAAAATTCAGGACAAACTCGATCCGATTATCGCAGCAGGATGCTGTTACCAACCCGATATTGAATACTCCGATGAAAACGGCGACCCGATCAAGTTTGACCACACGGTGCTGCCTGAAGCGAAACCTTTGTTCAGCCCGCGCTTAGGGTTCAACTGGGATGTAAAAGGCGACCGCAGTTTGCAGGTGCGCGGCGGAACCGGTTTATTCACCGGCCGCTTCCCCTTTGTATGGATTGGAAACCAGGTGGCCAACCCGAATTTCTTTTTCTATTGTGTCACACGTCCTGATTTCAAGTTCCCGCAGGTTTGGCGCAGCAACCTGGGTGTGGATAAGAAATTTGGCGAAGGTTGGGTGGCCAGTGCCGATTTAATTTATACCAAAGATGTCAACGGCATGATGGTACGCAACTACGGCCTCAAACTGCCTTCCGGACGTCTGGATGGCCCCGGCGATCAACGCCCAATTTACACTGCTAATGATCGTGTGAAAGACCTCTTCGGCGGTACCACCAACGCTTATGTGTTCACGAATACGAATGTTGGCTATTCTACCAATTTGACCTTGCAACTGCAACGCACCTGGGACAACGGTATGTACGCCAGCCTGGGATATAACTTCCTCGACAGCAAAGATGCATCTTCCATCGAAGCGGAAATTTCATCAGATGCCTACGACCGCAATCCGGCCTATGGTCATGTGAACGAAGCAGTGTTAGCGCCATCACTTTATGGCAACAGGCACCGCATTGTCGGCGCTTTCTCACGCAAATTCAGCTATGGCGGTGCAGAAGACAATCAATTTGGCACTACTATTGGCTTGTTCTTCCAGGTGGCTCAGGGGGGGCGGTTCTCCTATACCTACACAGGCGATATCAACAACGACGGATCCGGAAACAACGACCTGATGTACATCCCAACTGACGCGGAAATTGATCAAATGCAGTTCGCGGGCGCCGACGCAGCGGGACAACGCCAGGGCTTGAAAAATTTCATTGCTCAGGATGATTACCTCAGTGATAACCGAGGCACCGTGGTGGAAAAATACGGAATTCTGAGTCCCTGGTATAACAACCTGGATATCAGGATTTTGCAGGATTTGAACCATAAAGCAGGAAGCAGGATGAATACCTTGCAGTTGAGTTTTGACCTGTTAAATGCCGGAAATCTGATTAGCAACAGCTGGGGCGTTCGTCGTATTCCATCCACGACCCAGCCATTGGGAGTGTCGGTCGATAGCGCCACAGGTATTCCAACCTACTCCTTTGATGCCAACATTAAGGATACCTTCGTACAGGACTTTAGTTTGTTGAGTCGCTGGCAATTGCAGGTGGGTTTGCGTTACAGTTTCTAACCTGCTGAGATCAACAATTGAAACAAAGGAGGCTGTCTCTTAAGTAATAAATTCTGCGTTTTCCGCGAACTTTCTGCGGATTCTGCGGGAAAATTACCTTAGAGATGGCCTCTTTTTTTATTGTTATTAGGTTGATTTAATATTTACCTCGAAATTCGGCGTTCGAAATTGATCGCATCCATGGGCCCTGTTCCAAAATCAAAAAAGAAATTGTCCGGCTGGGCGAATTTCCCTGCCATCGAAGCCGATGTATTTGAACCCCAAGACGCTGCCGGGGTTGGATACGTCGTAAAACATACATCGTCCATAATTGCCCGCGGAAACGGCAAGAGTTACGGCGATGCGTCACTCAGTCCTGTTGTTTTATCCACCCTGGGTTTGAATAGAATCCTGCATTTCGACCCGGACAAAGGGTTGATTACTTGCGAAGCGGGCGTTTTATTGGCCGATATCCTGCCAGTCATTCTGTCGGCAGGTTGGTTTTTTCATGTCACTCCAGGCATCAAATCGATTACAGTCGGCGGCGCGATTGCATCCGATGTGCACGGCAAAAACCACCCGGCCAAAGGCTGTTTTTCGAATTGGCTGATTTCGGTCGAACTCATGATAGGGGATGGCAGCATCGTACTTTGTTCGCGCGATGAAAACCCGGATTTGTTTTGGCAAACCTGCGGAGGCATGGGCTGGACGGGTGTGATCATTTCAGCTACTTTTCAGCTGATGCGGATTCAGTCTTCCGTCATGCGCCAACAAACGGTTCATGGCGCCAATCTCGAACAGTTATTCGCAGCGTTTGAAGAAAACAACGACGCCGGATATGCCGCCGCATGGATCGATACAACGGCCGGCCTTAAGAATTTCGGCAGGGGCGCAGTCCATTTTGCCGAACACGATTCCGCACCTTCCTCCTTGATTTGGCCGGAAACTAAAACCAAAAATATTCGTTTTTTCGCTCCTTCATGGATACTTAATCCTTTGAGTATCAGGGCGCATAACGCTATTTATTTCAACAAAAACAAGCCGGGTGTCAAGTACGTGCACATGGATGATTATTTTTATCCACTCGACCGCATCACCAACTGGAACCGCCTCTACGGGCGCCGCGGATTCGTGCAATACCAGTTTTGTATTCCGGAAGAAAAAGCGTTCGACGGATTCAAATCGGTGCTGGAAGCCATCCGAAAAAGCGCGGATACGCCGTTTTTAAGTGTCATGAAACGCCACGGAGAGCGCCCGCCGGAGGCGATTCATTCCTTTCCGATCAAAGGGTATTCGCTCGCGCTCGACTTTCCGCGCACGCGCACGATCCTCAGCCTGGTGGAAATACTGGATGACATCGTGTGGCAATTTGACGGCAAAATTTATCTCACCAAAGACGCTTGTTCCAATGCCAAAATGGGTAGGGTAGACCCCGGTTCCTTTGGCGAGCCGAAGTTTTGGTCGTTGTTGAAAGGACGGATCGGGTGATGGTTAGGAGTTCGGTATTTTACAAGGGTATGGGGGATTAAATGATTAATAGATTACTGAATAATAGATTGTTGATGGAGATGGAAGAAGTTTTGTCCTAGTCCCTTGTTCGCCGGTACCATTCTAAAGTAGTGATTCTGATTTATACTTCGCACAGTTGGTTTTGAAAAAGTCTGCGGCGTAAGCGTTGATTTACAGCGCGAAGCATCAAAACCACTGTACATTACCTATAAGCGTACTTTCTCTACTTATTTTTGGTACCGACTTTTGGAGGGCAGGACAAAGACCATGTCTGGGAATTTTTGTTAATAGTTTCAAATTGTAAAAAACAATTTTTTAGTCATGAAAAAGGTAACCGCTCTTCTTGCTATTGCAGTGGTCTTTTCTCTTTGTGACCAACGAATTATGCCATATGAAATAAAAAAACGTATATGGAAATATCATAAAGGATATTACTTAGGAGACTATTTAAACTTTCAAGAAAATGGAATATTTAGGATTGATAACGACTTTTGTGTATTCAAGCGTGATAAAAAGGTTGCTGCTGTCAAATCTTGTTCTGATGAAGAATTAATATTGATATCTGCCGACAGTAATAAATGTATTGCTTACTATTTATTTTTCTCAGAGCTTGCCAACTAATAACTAGTGGTGACCCCGTTCGTGCAAGGCCTTCCCAAACCACACCAAAACCCTAAAAACTAAACTATTCGCACCGAGGCTTCGCCTTACGAGTGCGCCATCCCATCGATAACCGTCCAATCAACTACCCACCTATTGTTTTCCCATTAAAAAACAGCAGTTTTTGCACCTGATTGACTATTTTTGTCATGAGTCGGAGGCGTATGAAAAATGCTAAACCCAAAATCAAACCTGTAATTTTAAGGTAGATTGTCAAACTTCCCGCTGTTTGTTTTTGAAAAAGTCTGCGGCTTAAGTGTTGATTTACAGCGCGAAGTATCAAAGCCACTTTGCGCTGCTTATAAGTGTACTATCTCTACTTATTTTTGGTGCCGGATTGGCAGGAGTAGAACAAACGTGAATGAAGTGTGCGTGAAGAAACCAGTTGCACTGGGCTTGTTCGATATGATCAGCAATGTGTGGGAATGGTGTCAGGATTATTATGATGCCGGTTACTATGCGAAAGCCGAAAGCACAGGGCCCGATAGCGGCCAGGAAAAAGTCTTGCGCGGCTGCTTCTGGAACAATGCGCCCAAATGTCTGTTTTTGAAAAAACTTTAACAGACAAAAGTGGCAAAGCATTTGACGTAATTATACCTGGAGATACTTATATTGGCGATAAAAAAGATAAGTATGGAGGCGCTGAAGTTGATTTATTGGGATCAAA
>JAEUUR010000629.1 GCA_016787465.1 Saprospiraceae bacterium
CAAAAAACAGCCACAACCCCTGGACTCCAACACCTTGAAAATCAAACCTTTAACAGAAGGTGTTTTCCTGCATGTTTCCTACCTGGAAAGCGAACAATTTGGGCATGTTGCGTGCAATGGCTTGATCTACGTGCGGGGCAACGAAGCTATGGTGTTCGACACACCGGCCGACAGCATCACCTCCGAACAACTCATTCGCCTGATTGAAACCCAATGGAAAAAACGCATCAAAGCGGTGGTGGTCAACCATTTTCATACGGATTGCCTGGGCGGACTGGGCGCTTTCCACCGGCGCCATATCCCTTCGTATGCCAACCGGCTGACTATTGAACTGGCTCGTGCCAAAGGCGACGTGGTGCTGCCGCAAAATGGATTTGACAACGTGCTTCAGCTGCCCTGTGGCGACCGAACCGTCGAGAACCGTTACTTCGGAGAAGGCCACACGCGCGACAACATCGTTTCTTACCTCCCCGCTGAAAAAACGCTGTTTGGCGGTTGCATGATCAAGGCCATGAACGCCGGAAAAGGCAACCTCGCTGACGCCACCCTTGGCGCCTGGTCGACCACCGTCGATCAGGTAAAAAAGGCTTACCCCGACGTGCAATTTGTTATCCCCGGGCATGGTGAGCCCGGCGGCGTGGAGCTACTGGATTTTACGGCGAAGCTGTTCAGGGAGGAGAAACAGGACTGAAAAATTCGGCGGACATGCGCGCAGGAAGTGTCTATTACAGTTTCAAATGGATTTATCGGACAAATTCCCAATTCTTGATCAAGGCTATTTGCAGGAAGCCCCAAATGGTGGAAATTATGTTTCATTGATTTTATGATCATCGTTCCGGCTGCAGGTGTTTTTGTTTTCCTTGGCATGGCAACTCATGGCTCCAGGCAATGGCTGATCGCTTGGGTGATCGTCGCATTGATTCTGTTGATGCCGGTTTTGTTTCATTATTATACCTGCCTGTTATAAACCTTGGCCAGAACATTTGCTATCATGTGGTACGATTCACGGCTAAAAAATCATGCTTTTTCCAAAAGCTCGTCGTGTTGATACATTTCATTTTGCCCTCTTTTTGCTCCAGCTAATTCCCGTTCGGAGCTTAAATTTCCCGGTTCAGTCAATCGTGTAATTTTCTTGTTTTCGCTTTCTCTAGCTTTGCATGGCAACTGCTAGGAATGAAGACCGCTGTACTTACCCACCCTGTTTTATTATCAGAATTTTGTGAGGATGACAAACAAACACCTGCTTAAATCCTTATTCATAGCAAGCGTCCTGCTTTCCCTGGGTAATGCGACTGTATTTGGTCAATGCGCCTTGACGGCCACGATTACCTCCGATCCGCCCACGCCAGCCCGGTTATGCCCTGGCCAATTGGTTACCATTGCCGCTGAATCTTCCGGCGGAACCGGGCCCTATCAATACCTTTGGGGCGATGGCAACACCAACCAAAGTTTTACAGTAGCTGTGCCATTTGTCGGCTCCTATTTCCTAACGATTACAGATTCCGAAGGCTGTACAGCCACTACTTCCCTTCACATAAAAGGTTATACATTTTTTTTCCTAATCAATGAATTAAACGCGGATTGCTCCGGTGTTCAATTGGGAACCAGCTATCCGCATTTTCCGGATGGCACTAGCTTTTTATGGTCAACCGGAGAAACAACCCCCAGCATCCTGGCGCCCACCTCAGGCACCTACAGCCTGACGGTCACTGATCCAACAAACACTTGTACCTCGAGCAATTCCATTACCGTATTCGTGCCGGACAATGGTACACCGCCAACCCTTTCCGGGCCAGGAGTTTTTTGCTCCGGGGGAAACAACACCCTTGAAGTACTTAATGCCGGCGACTACGCTTCATTTCTATGGAGCAATGGTTCTACGAGTTCAACCACAGTTGTCAATGGCCCCGGCTTGTATTCCGTCACAGTTACAAACCTGGGTGGTTGTACTTCGGAAGGCAGTGTTGATGTGGCAGCAAATCTTACCCTAAATGCATTTGTTACCCCTTCCAGCTCCTGTACGACGCCGAACGGGTTTGTCGACCTGGTAGTAGAACCATTTTCATTTAACTATACCTATTTATGGTCGAATGGAGAAACTACCGAAGATATTAGTGATTTACAAGCAGGCTCCTACACAGTCACGGTGACTGCTTCGAGTAGCTGTACTGCCAGTTCAACTTTCGTGGTAAATTCCGATGTCCAATTACCTTCCGCAACGACTTCAACTACTGCTTCTACCTGCGAACAGGATAATGGCGCTATCGACCTAACCGTTACGCCCCCGGATGCCTATGAATTTTTGTGGTCGAACGGAAGCACTGCCGAAGATATAACCGATCTGGCGCCAGGCACCTATGCTGTAACCGTCACAGCCGTCTTGAGCGGTTGTACAACGACTGCGACAGGGGTGGTTCAAAACAACAACATCAACATCAGTGTAACCGGAAATACCCAGTCAAACAATTCCTGTCTTGCTCCCAATGGCGCCATTAACATCACACCTAGCCCTTCCGGAAATTTTACCTTTTTGTGGTCGAACGGTGAAACAACGGAGGATCTGACTGGTTTGAATGGGGGGGCCTATACCGTAACTGTATCTGCGGGAGGCCAGTGTACGGCATTGGCCAATTTCACGCTGGTTGACAATACTGTTGTCCCGGATCCCAATGCAATTGCTACTACCGACACTTGTGAGCAAGGGGTCGGAGCGATCGATCTGGAGGTGAATCCTCCGGGTACTTATGTCTACCAATGGTCTTCCGGGCAATCATCCGAGGATTTGGTAAATATTTCATCTGCAACATATTTGGTTACCGTCACGGACTTGGCGAGCGGTTGCAGTGCCGTTCAAATGGCGGTTGTTGGCAATTTTAACGTAACAGTCGACATAGCGGGTAATACCCAACCGCTCTATTCTTGTGCATCTCCCGATGGCGCTATCGATGTCATGGTTTCACCGCCGGGTAATTATAGTTATTTGTGGTCGACCGGAGCAACCACGGAGGATTTGACAGATCTGGATGCAGGGTTGTATGCCGTTACGGTGTCTTTCGGCAGTGTCTGTTCAAACGTTTCGAGTTTTGTTATTGATGATCAAACGTTGGTTCCTCAAATAAGCGGTACTAGTCAGGATGAAACTTGCGGCAATGCGAATGGCAGCATCGATTTAAGTGTTCAACCGGTTGGCAACTATACCTTTCTTTGGTCGGACAATTCCAATACGGAAGATATAACCAACCTGGTTGCAAGCATCTATTCAGTTACGGTAACGGGGGCTAATGGCTGTAGTTCCGCCCTCAGTTTAACAGTGAATGAGATTGGTTCAACGTTTTCGCTTTCCGCTTCTATCTTACCGAACACCTCCTGCGTAACGCCCAACGGAGCGATCGATATCTCCGTTTCCATACCGGGTACTTACACGTTCCTGTGGTCGAACGGAGCCAACACAGAAGACCTGAGCGGGTTAGCTGCTGGTGCATACACCGTCACCGCTACCGATGCCCAGGGATGCACCTCCACCCAATCCGCCACGGTGACTGACAATACCACGCCGTTCTCCCTCAGCGCCGCCACTGTTCCGAACACCTCCTGCGTTGCGCCCAACGGGGCGGTCGATATTTCCACTTCCGTATCAGG
>JAEUUR010000643.1 GCA_016787465.1 Saprospiraceae bacterium
AATCGACGATAAGAAGCCGCCTAAAATGGTCTGCTCCGAATTGATTTATACTTGTGCAACAAGCAACTACGCGCCTGAATACATGTTCAACGAGTTGGGAATTCAAGAAGCTTATCCAACCGTGTCCGACAATTGCCAGTCATATACCCTGACCTACGTCGATCAGTTTTTTAACCTGCCATGCGCTTTACCGCTCAATGCTTTGGC
The DNA here is from genome assembly GCA_016787465.1 of Saprospiraceae bacterium. Lineage (GTDB taxonomy): Bacteria > Bacteroidota > Bacteroidia > Chitinophagales > Saprospiraceae > M3007. Next base: position 208 of record JAEUUR010000643.1, read on the forward strand.
CGTTTCGAGCGCCTGGGTGCGCCGCGATTGGCGCGCTGTGGATGCCGCCGGTAATGTTGCTACATGTGGCCAGGCCATCTATTTTGTCCGCCGCCACCTGTCCGACTTAACCTTTCCTGCCGATACGGTGCTGGATTGCTCACAAACCAACACGACGCCGACAGCTACCGGCGCTCCATACCTCACGGAATATGGTGTCAATTTTTCCATTTATCCCAATGAAGGGTATTGCGAGTTCAGCACCGTTTTTACGGATGAACTGGTTGAATCTTGTGACGGCTCCAAAAAAATACTGCGTGAATGGACGGTGTTTGAAGATTGCCCGCTTACAGGTGAACCGGAATACCTGAGCCGGACGCAGTTGATTAAAATATTGGACACTAAGGGGCCTCAGTTTATTTGCCCACCGGCCGATACCGTAAGCATCGATCCGCAAACCTGTTGCGCAAAGGTTGATCTGCCCGATGTTTATGTGTCGGATAATTGTTCAAGAATTAACCGATTTGAAGCCATTATTCAAACTTTTGATGTTTGGACGCAAGATTCTACAGGAACATTCGGACAATACGCCGCCCTTTCCACATTCCCCAACAACAACCTATGGCACCCGGATACCCTTGCTGTGTTTGGGCTAACGGAGTGCCTCCCCCCCGGAACACATCATGTGACTTATAAAGCCCTGGATGATTGTGGTAATGAACGGAAATGCAGCTTCGAACTCGTAGTGAACGATCAGGTGCCGCCGATCATTGCCTGCGATACCTACACAAAGGTGGCACTGACCGACCAGGGCCTTGCCGAGGTATTTGCAAGTACTTTTGATAACGGTTCTTACGACTATTGTTGCCCGATCCAGCTGGTTGCGGCGCGGATGGACGGCGATTGCGATGGGTTCGACGATGAATTCGATCCTTCGGTGTGGTTCTGTTGTTCCGACATCGGCGATACCATCCGGGTCGTCATGCGCGCGTACGACTGCGGCGATCAATACGATGAATGTATGGTGCAGGTGATTGTGGAGGATAAAATCAGGCCGGTTTGTCTGGTTGAGCCGAAGATAGATGTAGAATGCGCTTTCTTCGATCCCACCCTGGAAACCTACGGATATGCAGAATCGGAGGATAACTGCTGCACCGATGAAATTACCGTCAACGTAAATTACAATCAGTTTGATTCGATATGCAACCGGGGTACCATCGTGCGCACTTTCCGAGCCTTTGATTGTGCAGGAAACAGCAGCCAGTGTACACAACGGATTATCACCCATTACAAGCAGTACTTTTATTTGAAAATGCCCGACGATAAGATCGTTAATTCTTGCGACGGCACAGGCAGTTACGGTGAACCCCTCATCCATTTTGAAGATTGTGAATTGATCGGGCTTTCCTACGAAGACGAAGTGTTTACGGTGGTTCCTGAGGGCTGTTATCGCATCGACAGGCATTGGAAAATCATCAATTGGTGTACGTACAACCCCAATGGCGGATGTATCAAAATTCCGAACCCGGATATCAGTCAACAAAGGCCGTTTATTTTACCCGGGCCAATCATTTCACCCATCGGTACCACGGGCCCTTGGGCGCCGACGATCACGCTGGTAAATCCCGGCGACCCGGCGGTTACCAACTACGGCATCTTTTGGGATCAAAATGCCAATTGTTATGAATACAAACAGATGATCCTGATTTTCGATATCAAAGACCCGGTGCTGGAAGGTTGTTCGCCGGCTTTGAAACAGGTGTGTGATTTTACCGACAACCATGGCGCTTTGTGGAATGAGTCGTACTGGTGGGATCCGATTACCTTAAGTCATAACCTGTGCGAAGGGCCGGTTGATTGTTCGCTAACCGCCTCCGATGCCTGTACAATGGCGGATGTCAGGTTCAAGTTTCTTCTTTTTCTTGATCTGGATCGCAACGGCGTGATGGAAACCGTGGTGAACAGCAGCGACCCGCCGCCGCCGGGTAAAGTATATTTCGGTAACGCTTTAAATCCTGGGTTTTCGGGAGGGGAATTGCGTACGTTTGATCAGCGAGCCGTTCCTGATAACCAAAAATACAACTTTGCGCTTACAGAATCCATCAATGGCAACAAAAAAACGGCCTCTATACGTTGGAAAACAGCTGCTGAATTGAATACGCCAGGCAGTGCAGGCGTGTTGCCGGAGTTACCCTATGGGCGTCATCGGGTGAAATGGGTAGTTGAAGACGGGTGCACCAATGAAAGTTTGTGCGAACACAATTTTGAAGTGAATGATTGTAAAAACCCGACGGTTGTTTGTCGCAACGGTCTGAGTACGAGCATTATGCCTATGGGTATGATCACCCTTTGGGCTTCCGATTTTCTTCAATACACCAATGATAATTGTTCGCCCACCGATCAAATCCGACTGGGCATTCGCCGCTCGGGTACAGGTACGGGATTTCCGATGGATTTTGAAAGCAACCCCATCAACAACATCACCTTCGATTGTTCGGAGATCGGCTCTCAGCCGGTAGAATTATGGGCGATGGATCTGGCCGGCAACGCCGATTATTGTGAAACGGTCATTGTTGTGCAGGATAACCAGGGGGTATGTTCCAATGTGGCGCAAGTTTCGGGTACCATCAAAACGGAAGACGCCATTACCGTGCCGGGCGCAGAAGTAGAGTTGGTGGGTAGCGCACCTTTTGTGGCGTCGTTCAGTTTTTCGAGTCAGACGACGTCTGATGGTGTGTTTCAGTTTGTTTCCGTGCCGGTGGCTGCCAATTATACCTTGACACCGGTGAAAGATGACAACCCAACCAATGGCGTCACTACTTTCGATTTGGTGGAGATCAGCAAACATATTTTAGGTGTAAAACCGCTTGGCTCGCCTTATAAAATGATTGCAGCCGACGCCAATCGCTCCAACTCGATTACCAGCTTTGATATCATTGAGTTGCGGAAACTGGTGCTTGGCGTATATCAGGAATTGCCGCACAACAGCAGCTGGAGGTTTATTGATCGCGATTTTGCTTTTCCAAATCCGGCAAATCCGTTCCAGTCGCCGTTCCCGGAAAATATTTCAGTGAATAACTTCCAAACCGCAAGAAACGAAGAAGACTTTGTAGGCGTTAAAATTGGCGATGTGAATGGTACGGTTGCGCCCGGCGCCAGCCCGGAACAGCATTCAAGCAGGAGCAGACCGGTACTTGATTTTCAGGTGGATTGCAACCGGGCAGGTTTGATTCATGAAGGTGATTTGTTTGAATTGACGATCCGAAGCGCAGAATCGGCGTCAGGGTATCAGTTTACCTTGCATACTGAAGGGTTGGTAGTGGAAGATATGATTCCGGTGTCGAATTTTCAGGTGGAACAATCGGCGTGGTTTCCGGCACGTCACATACTGACGGTGGCAGTGGAATCAGGCGGTTTTTCGGCATTCAGGTTGAAGTGTAAGGCTTTGAAAACCGGTTTTTTGCAGGATATGCTTCGCCTTGGAAGCGATGTAACGGTGGCCGAGGCATACATCGTTTCGGCTGAAACCAACACAGTTACACTTGCAACACCGGTGTTAAAGTTTCCGGAGCCACAAGGTTTTGAAGTGTACGCACCGCAGCCTAATCCGTTCAAAGATCAAACTGCGGTAGGATTTTTCCTGCCGGAGGCCGGAAATGTGACCTTGACCTTGAATGATGAAACCGGACGGATTGTTTGGTCGGGGGAAACAACCTTTCAGCGTGGCTTTAATTTGTTTCAGCTTGATTTACAACAAACTAAAACAAACGGTTGGTTGTTCTATCAGGTGGAATCGAGTCATGGCGCTGCCGCAGGGAAGTTAATAAGGGCGGATTAATGGAGATTTCATACAGATAATGGTGAAAAAAAGCATTGATCGCGCTAACTTTCGCCTCGAAATATGTGACCGCAGGGAAAAGCTGCGTATTAACAACTGTTTCACAACAACATTCCAATCATAAAACTGTAAAACAAACCATGGCATTAAAAGACAAATATGCAAGCGTTCTCGCCCTCGGCGAAAAAATGGGTGTACGTGATGGTCGCGTAGAAGAAGGAGCTGACGGCGTACTTCGCGTATGGGGCAGGGTCTCCTTTGGCGTTCAAAAAGACCAGTTGTGGGATGCCATCAAATCAGCAGGCGGCGACAACCCAAGTGATATCGCAGCTGATATCCAGGTGGATAACCCAAGCATCTACGCACAGCACACCGTAGAAAAAGGTGAAAGCCTCAGCAAAATTGCGAAGCACTACTACGACGATATGATGAAGTACAAAAAGATTTTTGACGCTAACCGCGACCAGCTCGACGATCCGGACAAGATTGAAGTAGGTCAGGTGTTGGTGATCCCGAATCCTTAAGAATATCGCAGCCTAACCATGATTACAATGCGGCCGTCCCACCCCCGGGGCGGTCGTTTTTTTTTGGGGAAATTCAAATGGGAAATGGGAAAATATAAAATGTAAAAATGACCTCGTCACTCTTTTACATTTTACATTTTCCCCTTTACATTTTACATTTCTATTCCCCTACGCCGTCATATCCGCCCTACATGGTTTAGTCATACAGTGCCAAAGAGCGAATTTGCAATCCATGGTCGCGCGCACAACGCTCCTCGGCAGGCGTGTTCCGTGAACATTATAAACTTGATTTTAAATTTTCACGGATAAATATGAAAAAACTGAAAATTTGACACCGCGGGTTGATGGTGGTGGGGGCGGTTGTTAAATATTCAACAGTTTTGAATTGCCATTTATAGAAATGAATTCAGCAATACTGCCTAATTTAGCCCATGAAAACCGTACAAACTCAATTAACATCACCTCACCATGCCACTCTCACCACTCAACTACCTCACCGCCGGCGCAAAAGACGGCAAATTCCAAACCAAGGGCGACGCCCCTTCATCTCCTGAACAAGTCGATCAACTTTTTGAACACCTGGAAAAGACCAAAGCGCCGAGGCTGGCTTTGTATTTTCATGGGGGGCTGGTATCCACGAAAATAGGAATTGGTATTGCTGAAAATATGGTAGGGGTGTTTAAAGACGTAACGCATCCGGTATCCGTAGTTTGGGAAACGGGCGCTGTCAAAACGATGATCGACGATTTTTCGGTGATTACCGAAAGTGATCTGTTTAAAGATTTGCGCGATTGGGTGTTAAAAAAATTGGGCGAGAACTTCGGCGGTTTGGGAGGCGTGAAAGGGAAGGCCTCTTTTAATGAAAAAACGCTGGAGGAAGGGTTACAGAAAAGACAACCCTTT
>JAEUUR010000644.1 GCA_016787465.1 Saprospiraceae bacterium
GCCAATATTTTTACGGAAGACCACGCTGCACTCACAGGCGCGCGCGAGGTGGTCATCGCAGAAAATTTATTGCCCGAACGTTCGTGGAATGGCAACCTGAACTATACCCGGAAATTTTATCCCGGAAGGATTGGATACCTGGGTGTCGATGGCTCCTTGTTCTATACCTACTTCAGCAATCAAATCCTGCCGGATTACGATACTGATCCAGATAAAATCATTTATAAAAACCTTCGCGGCTATGCCGTTTCCACCGGCCTTTCCATCAACCTTGATGTCAACTTTTTGAACGGCGTCAAATTGATTGCCGGCGCCACGGCAATGGATGTTTTTCGACAGGAAGCAGGTATCCGGCAGCCACAATTATTTGCGCCCCCGCTTAGTGGAACCTGGACGCTCACCTGGCCCATTCCCACCTGGAAATGCACCATCGATTACACCGGAAACCTGAACAGCCCGATGCCGCTGCCAGTTCAGCCCAACGACCCTCGGCCCGACCGCTCTCCCTGGTTTTCCATCCATAATTTGCAAATTACCAAACAAATCAACCGCCAACTGGAATGTTACCTGGGCGTCAAAAACGTGTTCGGTTTCTATCCGAAAGGCGACATCATTTTGCGGGCTTTCGACCCGTTTGATAAAAAAACCAATGAAAACAACCCGCTTGGTCTCACATTCGATCCTACTTACAACTATGCGCCGATACAACGTCAGCGGCTTTTGATCGGCCTGCGCTACCAGTTGAAAACATAATGCCGTATCCTTGCGGACAAATCAAACTGTATCCGCCATGATCCTCTGTTTTAAAAAATGGCCTTCAACCATTTTGCTTAGCTTGATTGTTCTTCATACCCAGGCTCAAACTTTCTCCAGCACCGTCAATCAGCCCATCCCCGACGATGGCTCAACCGTAACGTATGATATCCTGGTAAGCGGATTGCCTGCGGTGATTGATTCCGCTTTCGGGTTGGAGCGGGTTTGTTTGAATATGACCCATACGTACACAGAAGACATGACGGTCAAGTTGCAATCGCCGAACGGGAAAATTGTGATGTTGTTTGGCGGCGTTGGCGGCGGAGGCGATAATTTTTTCAATACCTGCCTGGCCGGAGAAGGCCCATCCATTGCAGGCAGCTCCGCGCCTTTTTCAGGCACTTTTCAGTGCATGGGGGTATTGGGCAACTTTAACAAAGGACAAGATCCGAACGGCGTTTGGACGCTTATTCTTCATGATACCTACCCTTTTGCAGATGAAGGATTTTTGATTGACTGGAGTATCACCTTTAGTGACGAACCGGCGCAGCCATTTATTTTTACAAGCAGTAATTTGCCTATCGTTAAACTAACCACTGTCAACGATCCCATTGGCGATGAACCCAAAGTACCCGTTTACATGCAGATCATCGATAACGGGCCAGGCGTTCGCAACGAACTCGCTCAGAGCACCTATGCTTACGAAGGACTGATCATGACGGAATGGCAAGGATTCACCGGGCCGTATTATCCTAAAAAGAACTATGATTTCAACATAGTAGACGCTTCTGGCAATCAAATTGACACGAGCATCCTCGGTATGCCGAAGGAAAGCGACTGGATTTTTAAAGCCGAATACCTGGATAAAACATTGCTCAAAAACAGCGTCACCTACGAAATGGCGCGCCGAATGGGTCGTTATGCTCCCAGAACACAGCCCTGTGAAATAGTGCTCGATGATGAATACATTGGCCTTTATGTGTTGACGGAAACTGTGAAACGTGACAATAAACGAGTCGATATCGCCAGAATGACGGAATCCGACACCAGTGGCGCCGAACTAACCGGAGGTTATATTTTTGAAATGAACATCAACAACAATGACCCTGGCGATTGGTATTCGCAATATTTGCCCATCAACTACGCTACCAGCGAAAAGCCGGTGGAATACAAATACGTGTATCCCAAGCGGGAAAATATACTTCCTCAACAAAGCGCCTACCTCCAGGCTTACGTCGATTCATTTGAAAATGCATTAAAAGCGCCGGATTTTGCTGATCCCGTGAATGGCTACCGAAAACACCTGGACGTGCCTTCTTTTATTGACTTTTTGATTGTGAACGAATACAGTGTCAACTACGACAGTTATGGCCGTAGCACTTACCTCGTCAAAGAAAAAATCACCGATGGCGGAAAAATCAAGTGCGGCCCACCGTGGGATTACGACCGGGCAATGGATTATTACAACCCAAACTCCACCAATGGTTGGGTGTGGGAAATAACGCACCCATACTGGCCTTTCCCTTTCTGGTGGTCGCGGTTGTGGGAAGATGAAAATTATCGAAAAGAATTAGCTTGCCGATGGTTGATGTTGCGCCAAAACCCCTTGAAAACTTCCGAATTTATGCAACTGATTGATTCTATGGCGACGTACGTTGATGAGGGGCAGCAACGAAATTTCAGGGTTTGGAACGATCTCGGCGGCATGAGTTATGCCAACCACATCGACTCGTTAAAATCGTTTGTTGCCCGTCGGTTAAGCTGGATTGACGCAACACTGGCGGCTGAAAATGTTCATATTCCGAGTATTTACCTCCCCGCGGACACCCTGCTTTGTTCCGGCGACATCTTCGATGCCAGCGTTTTTATCGGTCCGCAATATGACTACAATTGGCAACCCGGACCGGATACTGCCGTGATCAATTTTACAGAAAACGGATTATACCATTTGTTGGTAACCGATCAATACGGTTGTTTCACACGGGCGCCGATGAATGTCACGTTAGCCTCCCCTTTGAATGCTCAATTCAATGGCCAGCCCATAAGCGGCTCCACCTGGTCTTTCAACCCAGTCACTACCGATGCAGCCAGTTATCTCTGGGATTTTGGGGATGGGCAAAATTCCGCAGAAACAGCACCACAACACACCTACGATGCGCCCGGCACATACCTAGTATCGTTAACGGTTGACGACTTAGAAGGCTGTGATGCGCAAACGAGTCAAAATACCATCCAGGTGATTGTTTCAGAAACAAGCAACCTGCTGCAGTTGGAAGGCCGCATATTCCCCAACCCGTTTGAAGATAAAATTGAGATCGCGTTCGATCAACCAACGGATGCCGAATGTATCGTAAGGCTGGAAAATGAATTGGGGCAAACCCTCGTGACTCGACATATTCCTGCCGGAACCAACCAGGCCTCGATTACAACAACCCAATTACCATCCGGCGCCTATCTATTAAAAATCAAGCACTTACAAAGGGTTTGGGCGGTCAAATTGATTAAACTATAAACGTCCGGAACGTATTTCCCGCAGAGACAACAAATCTAATTTCTGCGAATCATTCTGCGTGATCTGCGGGAAATACACGCTGGGTTCCAACATGGCGCCTTTGAAATTAATACCGCCTTTTCAGTAAAAACCTGCGGCCGCGTTCCAGCACGGTGATTTGTGCCACTTCCCAGCCTTCTTCATAGAAAAAATTCAACCCATCGACCAAGCTACGGAAATCAAAACGTTTGCCCCCGGAGTCGGTCACAAAGTCCTCCTTGGGGTTCGACTGTCCGTAGTCTACCTGAAAGGCACAACGCCCATCTTCCCTGTATAGCGGATCTACTTCCATGTATTGTCCGGTGTTGGAAGGTTCAAGCTTAGCGCCTTCAATAAAGATTTGCGCGCCGGCCAAAGAAACCTGCGCTAAAAACGCAATGAATAGAGTTACTTTTTTCATGGTCTTATTTTTTTTTACAAAGAAACAGGGCGCAGGAACATCTTATATCGAGTTTAACCAGGGATTAACGCAACCCCTTAATTTAGTATTGATTTTCAATATTTTACATTAAAAACCTTCCATAAGGCTTCAGATTTTTAAGAAAATATTTTGGCGCTACAGAGTTGCCTGCCTGGTTTTTTGCGCTACGTAACAAACATCACATTATGATCGGCTATGCGGTGCACACCTTTGTACTGTCAATTAAATAAACGACAGAACAATTCCTCTGCATGGCAATTCTAGGTTACTTTTCTTCAGCACTCATTGGCGTTTCATTGGGGCTTATTGGTGGTGGCGGCAGCATTCTCACGGTACCCGTGTTGGTGTACCTGTTTGGCGTTGACCCAATCGTGGCCACCGCATATTCATTGTTTATTGTGGGTTCGACCAGCCTGGTAGGCGCGCTTCCGAAGTACAAAGAAGGCTTGGTTAACTTAAAAACTGCGGTCATTTTCGGCATTCCTTCCATTGCTGCCGTGTACGCAACACGCGCCTGGCTTGTACCATACATCCCTGATCCGGTATTGACAATCGGACAATTCACACTTACTAAGGCCATGTTATTGATGGGTTTGTTTGCGGTGTTGATGGTATTTGCTTCTTTTTCCATGATTCGTGGCAAAAAAGGTGCAGTTTCAGACACACCCACTGCACCACAACAATTCAATTATCCGATGATCATGCTGGAAGGAACGGTAGTAGGCGTGCTTACCGGCCTGGTAGGCGCGGGCGGCGGTTTTTTGATTATTCCGGCTCTTGTATTGTTCAGCAAACTTCCCATGAAACAAGCGGTTGGCACTTCACTGTTGATCATCGCCGCTAAATCACTCATGGGCTTTCTGGGCGATATCAGCCACTACCACCTCGACTGGATGCTGCTGATCAGTGTGACCTCGCTAGCCATTGCAGGCATCTTTTTAGGCAATCGCCTGAGTACCAGATTTGACGGGGAGAAGCTTAAAAAAGCCTTTGGATGGTTCGTATTGGTTATGGGTGTTTACATCCTTTTGAAAGAATTCTTACTGAAATAAAACTGAAATCTTAAAACCTTGCCGAAAGCAAGGGCTTGAACAAAAATGCTCTTACAACATGAAAATTGAACAAATTTATACCGGTTGCCTGGCTCAGGGCGCATATTACATTGAAAGCGAAGGAGAAGCCGTGGTCATTGACCCACTTCGTGAAATCCACGCTTACCTTGAAAAAGCGGATAAAGACGGAGCGAAAATCAAATATGTTTTTGAAACCCACTTTCACGCAGATTTTGTAAGCGGACACCTCGACCTGAGTCAAAAAACCGGTGCGCCCATTGTGTATGGGCCTTTGGCAAATCCTTCATTCGATGCTCATATCGCCAAAGATCAGGAAACTTTCAAAGTTGGTAAACTCACCTTTAAAGTGCTCCATACGCCTGGCCACACCATGGAAAGCACCTGCTACCTGTTGCTGGATGAAAATGGCAAAGAAAAAGCGTTGTTTTCAGGCGATACCCTGTTCATCGGCGATGTAGGCCGCCCCGACCTCGCCCAAAAAGCAGCCAACCTCACCCAGGAACAATTGGCTGAACACTTGTTCGATTCGCTGCGCAATCAGGTCATGACCTTACCCGATGAAACCATCGTTTATCCGGCGCATGGCGCAGGTTCCGCATGTGGAAAAAACATGTCGAAAGAAACTTATGACACCCTTGGTCATCAAAAGGCAGTCAATTATGCACTGCGGGCCGATATGACTAAAGCGGAATTTGTAAAAGAAGTAACCACCGGTTTAATGCCGCCGCCTGCTTATTTCCCTTTAAATGTTGCGATGAACAAAAAAGGGTACGACAGTATCGATGATGTATTGGAAAGAGGTTCCAGGGCATTAACTCCGCGCGCTTTCGAAGCGGCTGCCAATGAAACCAACGCACTTATTCTTGACACACGCAATGCTCAGGCTTTTTCTGAAGGATTTATTCCAAATGCTATCAACATCGGTATCGATGGCGGTTTTGCTCCCTGGGTAGGCGCCCTGATTCCAGACGTCAAACAACAGATTCTTTTGGTAACGGATCCCGGTCGTGAAACAGAGACGGTTACCCGCCTGGCCAGGGTAGGTTACGACTACTGTATTGGTTATCTGGAAGGAGGTATGGAAGCATGGAAATCAGCCGGCATGGAAATCGATCAGATTGAACGCATCTCTGCGACTCAACTTCCTGCCGTCATGGCTACCAACCCCGATACTCAAATTTTCGATGTACGCAAACATAGCGAATACCTGAGCGAACACATGGTAGGCGCAGAAAACGCGCCGCTTGATACGATCAATGAATCCATGTTGCTTCTGCCAAAAGACAAACCCGTTTACATCCACTGTGCCGGCGGCTATCGATCAATGATCTTCGCAAGCATCCTGCGCGCACGCGGGTACGACAACCTGATTGATGTCAAGGAAGGATTTAAAGGAATTAAAGAAAACAGCCAGATACAGGTTACAGACTATGTATGCCCCACTACCCTGCTTTAGTATTGAATCTCATGCGTAGATATTTCTTTTGGCTCTTGTTATTTACCGTTCGGTCCGGCGCCGGCTTGTTTGCACAGGCGGCGCCCGCCGACACGGTGCAGTCGGCATCGACGTTGAGAGAAATTTTTTCAAAGGGTATCCATGCAGGTCATTTCCGAAGCTTTTTGATGATCACAGATAACGAACCTGGATTATCTGATTATTATGCATTGGCCGCCGGTGGTGATTTACATTTTCAATCCGCGGCCCTGGAAGGATTTTCCTTCGGAATCGGAGGTAATTTTAATTTTAACCTGGCTTCCAGCGATTTGTCAAAAAAGGATCCGCTTAGCGGCGCTGCCAATCGTTATGAACTGGGTTTGTTTGATGTTGAAAATCCAACGAATAAAACCGACCTGGATCGGATGGATGAATTCAAAATCCGGTACCAGAATTCCAGGTTGATTATTTCCTTGGGCAAACAGGGAATACAAACACCATTCATCAACTTTCAGGATGGCAGGATGCGACCCACTGCGGTCAATGGGCTTTGGAATGAAATCCGTCTGTCAAAAAATGCCTTGCTAACAGGAGGGTGGCTATGGGGAATATCACCAAGAAGTACGGTGAGGTGGTATAAAATCGGCGCATCCATTGGCGTTTACCCCAGTGGATTGAACCCCGACGGAAGCGCCAGTGGTTACCCTCAACACTTGCAAACCAAAGGAATTGCCTTACTGGGCTTCAAAAAATCATTTGGTAAAAACTGGAATTTGCAAATCTGGGATCAATACGTCGATCACATATTCAACACGTTTTTTGCTCAGACGGAATGGAACACGACATTGAACAATACATCGGAACTTCGCGCGGGCCTACAATCAACCATCCAACATCCGCTTGCCGAAGGAGGTAATCCAGAACTGGATAAAACCTATTTTCCAGTCAACCAGCATGCGCTTGTGGTCAGCAGCATGGTTGGTTTCAAACACCATCGTTTCGACTACCAAATCGCCTACACACGAGCGGCCGACGAAGGTCGGTTTTTAATGCCCCGAGAGTGGGGGCGCGAACCATTTTACACCTTCATGGCCAGGGAACGAATGGAGGGAAGCGGTAATGTACACGCCGTCACCGTTCGGGTTAATTGGCAATCAAAATCCAAACAATGGAAAACAGGCGTTGCATACGGCCATTTTTACTTGCCGGATGTAAAAGATGTAGCGATGAATAAGTATGCATTCCCGGCATTCCGGCAATTCAACGCGGATTTCCGTTATGCATTTGGGGGCATATTCAAAGGTTTGCATGCGCAGTTTCTTTACGTCTGGAAAGGACAAATTGGCGAAACTTACGGTAACAACCGCCTGGTCATCAACCGGGTGAACATGTCGCATTTCAACCTGATTCTGAACTATTTTTATTAATTTGAACATGGAACTTCTGTCAAATCCTTGGCCCTGGTGGGCGGCCGGCATCCTCATCGGCCTCACCGTTCCGGCTTTATTAATTCTGGGGAACAAACATTTCGGCATTTCAGCCAACCTGCGCCACATATGCGCAGCTTGTTTGCCTGCCGGAATCAGCTTTTTTAAATACGAGTGGAAAAAGGAAATCTGGAATTTTTTCTTCGTCGGCGGCATTCTTGCTGGCGCGGTATTAGCCGCCACGTTGTTGAACAACCCTGATCCCGTACAAATCCACCCGGCACTTGCCTCAGACCTGGCAACTAATGGCATCGTCGAAACAAGCGGCCTGGTGCCTTCCGATTTATTTAACCTGGATAGTTTGCTTACCCTCCGTGGATTTGTGCTCATGGTGTTGGGCGGCTTCTTGGTCGGATTCGGTACGCGTTATGCCGGGGGATGCACCAGCGGCCACGCGATCATGGGTCTATCAAATCTTCAATGGCCATCGCTGATTGCTACTATTTCCTTTATGGTCGGCGGCTTCCTTATGGCAAACCTCATTCTGCCATACATTCTTTCACTATAACCATTTTGAGCCATATGTCAACTACATTAAAACATACGCAACCTGAGCAATTTCAGCATTCGGACCTTGAGATCCGCTCGGTAGACACCATGTGTGTCAACGAATCGAACCTTTCTCACCCTTGGTGGTACAATTTCAAATATGCAGCAGCCGGGCTCGTTTTCGGGGTTGTTTTGGTGAAAGCCGAAATAGTTTCATGGTTCCGCATTCAGGAAATGTTCCGTTTGGAATCATTTCATATGTATGGCGTGATTGGTACGGCGGTCATGATTGGCGCCATATCGGTGTTCATCATTAAAGCGTTGAAAGTCAAAACCATTTACGGGGAAGAAATTACCTTTCAGGATAAAAAGTTCAACCGTGGTCAGATATTCGGAGGTTTGACGTTCGGCCTGGGATGGGCTATGACCGGCGCTTGCCCCGGCCCACTATTTGCTCAGATTGGCTCCGGCGCACTCGTCATCGGCGCCACTTTAATCAGTGCAATTGCCGGCACCTGGGTTTATGGATATTTTCGTGACAAACTTCCTCACTAAATCTTACATTTGAACAATGAAGAATCTCTTTCATTCAATTTCTGCTGTGTTGGTGATGATGTTTTTTAGCCAACCAGCCCATGCACAAACCGACATTAATGCAGATCAAACCGAGTCGATGCTCAAAAAAGATGCGACCATCCAACTCGTCGATCTGCGCACACCCGGGGAAATAAAAGCTACTGGTAAAATCCATGGAGCCCGCGCCATCAATTTTAATGCGCCCGATTTTGAAAGCTCTATCCTGAAACTGGATAAAAACAAACCGGTATTGCTTTATTGCGCTGCCGGAGGAAGGAGCGGACAGGCAGCCACCCGTCTGAAAACCCTTGGTTTTAAAAAGGTGTACGATTATACGGGCGGGATGAACGATTGGAAAGCTCGCGGCAAAAAAACCGAATAACTCCAAGGCCATGAATCAGCAATATTTTTTGCCCTTGATGTGGTTAACCCTGGCCGGATTAATTACCGGATTGATCATGGTAAACAGCCACATACAACTCGCAGGCAACCGGCTAAATCCTGAAACGCAGGAAGCGCTGAATAAACATCTGCATCGATTTGCCTGGATGAGGCACCTGGTGTGGATATTTGTCTTGTTGCTATTCGCCTTAGGTGTTTTAGCCACCTATACCCACCAGGAAAAACGAAATCAGGCACTTTTAGAGAAGCGGCAAGCCGTGTGGCCCGTTTTCAACCCGGCGACTTTATGGATCGCTCCCAATGCTTATCTGGCAGAAACAGACGCAGAAGCTGAGTTGATCGCTTATGGCCGCGATTTGATTGTTCACACCCAGGATTATTTCGGGAAAGATGGATTACTGCACTCAGGCGCCATTAACGAACTTAACTGCCAGAGTTGTCACCTCGATGCCGGAAGTAAGCCCTTCGGTAACAATTATTTTGCCGTTCAAAGTACCTATCCTCAAATGCGCGCCCGTTCCGGCACGCTTGAAACCGTTTCAAAACGAATCAACGATTGCTTCCAGCGAAGTTTGAACGGACAGGCACTGGATTCCACGAGTAGGGAAATGAATGCCATGAAAGCCTATATCCGTTGGCTTGGTACCGGAATCCCTCAAGGCGTTAAACCCAAAGGCGTCGGATTGGTGGAGGTACCTTTCCTTGAACGTGCCGCCAGCCCGGAAATTGGCCGGGGCGTTTTTATGGCTAAATGTGCCTCCTGTCATGGCGCCGATGGCCAGGGATTGCCTATTCCGCCCGATGGCGCCCGCAAGTACCCGCCGCTCTGGGGCGAAGGAAGCTATAACGAAGCCGCCGGGTTATTCCGATTGTCGCGCTTCGCCGGCTATGTCAAAGCCAACATGCCCTTGGGCGCTTCCTTTGAAAGCCCGCAACTAAGTGATGAAGAAGCATGGGATCTGGCCGCATTTGTCAACTCCCAACCAAGGCCTAAACATCCGTTTCTTGGGGCTGATTGGCCCGATATCAGTAAAAAGCCGTTCGACCACCCATTTGGGCCCTACCGCGACAGTTTCCCGGAGGCGCAGCACAAGTTTGGGCCTTTTAAGCCGATCGTGGATTTTAATAAAAAGAAATAACTGCCTGCACATGCAGGTTTAACACAAAACCCATCACCATCCAAAATGAATACGCGAAGGAAATTTTTACGCAACACCCTGCTCACCGGTTTGGGAGCTGGCATTTCTGCGCAGAACGCAACCGCTGCCAACCTGACAAATTCCACTACACATGAGTTGGAAGATTTCGTAGACGGGGATATGTTGCCTGAGAACGGGGTGCTGACGCTGTTGCAAACCACGGATGTACATTGTCAGATTCACCCGCACGATGAATTGTTTTGGGAAAACGGCCAGATGGTTTTCAGAAAAACCGCGGGATATGCACACGTTGCCACCTTGTTTGAAAAAGTACGGAAACAAAATCCGAACACATTTATTGTCGATACCGGCGATATGTTTCAAGGCAGCGAGTTATCGGTAAAAACCACTGGAAAGGCCATTTCACCCATCCTCGACGATTTGGGTTATGATCTGTATTGCCCCGGCAACTGGGAGGTGATTTATTACAAAAAGAACATGCAAACCTTGCTGGGCGGACTAAAAGCGCCAAAAGTATGCGCCAACATGTTCCATGATGCAGGCGACGGGAAAAAGGGAGAGTTGGTATTTCCGCCTTATTACACCTGGTCGAAACTGGGTGTTAAAATCGGTTTTTTAGGCTACACCGATCCACTGGTGCCCTTGCGTCAGTCGCCCGCTTATTCCAAGGGAATTGTGTATGGCAAGCCGGAAGAAAACCTGGCACATTTCATTCAGGTGTTAAAAGAACAGGAGCAATGCGATTTTATCATCATCCTGTCGCACCTTGGTTTATCCCAGCAAATCGCGTTGGCTAATTCTCCGGAGTGCGAAGGCGTCGATTATATCTTCGGCGGCGATACGCACGAGCGCGTACGCGAGCCGATTCAATGCAAATACGCCAAGGTGGTAGAACCCGGGGCTTTCGGGTCGTTTGTCGGCAGATTGGATTTGCAGGTAAAAGCAGGCAAAATCACATCGGAAAAATACAGCTTGATGGAGGTGGATGTGAAAAAGTACAAGGCAAACAAGGCTATGGCGGAAAAATTGCGCAACCTGGAAGCCCCTTTTAAAGCTGACATCGAAAAGATCATTGGTTACAGCAAAACGCCTTTGTATCGCTATTTCGTGATTGAAAATACGATGGATACCCTGATTTTGGATGCATTGTATTGGAAAGCAGGTACCGAAATCGTACTATCCAACGGTTTCCGTTTTTGTCCGCCAAGAAGCACGCCTAACGCTGATGGTTTGATTCCGATAACAGAAGGTTATCTGTTCGACATGCTGCCGGTGGATTCCACGGTGCGTTCGGCCAAAGTGAAAGGCGCCGACCTTTTAACCTGGCTCGAAAAGGAATTGAACAATGTTTTTGCCAAAGATGCATCGAAACGATTTGGCGGCTGGTTGATCAAATTTAAAGGCATGGCGGTGGAATTCAATGCTTTTGGCGAACCCGGTAAACGTGTTCAAAAAGTTCAGGTGGCAGGTAAACCTCTCGACCCGGAACGATTGTATACCGTTTCTGCATGTGAAAGGGATGGCGACCCACCCACTATGTTATGCCGCATTCCAACGGTAGTGGAAGCTAAAAACCAACCGTATACCCTACACCAGCTTATGAAAGATTATCTGGCTGTGCACTCGCCGGTCAATCCGGTTCCGCATGGTCTGGCCAAAGTTTTGGATGCCCCTCCCACCTTGCTCACGCAAGTCAGCGGTGTGCCTTATGAATTCCGTTAACTGACTATAAAACCATTAAAACATGCCTGTTAGTTCGTTAAAAGCATTTATCAACGATTGGACGATGGTCGGTTTAGCTTGCCTTACCCTCGGCTTGGCCCCATTTGTACCGGAGCCTCATGTATGGGGAAAGCTGCGTTGGGTAGCCGGTGGCGCCATAGGGATGAAACCCATGGATTGGTTTGATTTAATCATGCACGGATCGCCCTGGGTGTTGCTTTTGCGGCTAATTTTGCTCAAAATTTTTAATAAAAACTAAACCGACTTATGCGCATACTTCCGACTCTCTTTTTGCTGCTTTGCACTTCCATCCTCGCAGAAGCTCAAAACGCAGCGCCCGTTATGACCAAGGAAAAACTCAAGGTGGTTTTTCAACTCACCTCCAACGACACGCTGGTACACAAAGCGCTGGTAAAACAATTAGGCAACTTCCTGACGGCTGCGCCTAACTCACAAATCGAAGTAGTATGCCACAACAACGGCATCACATTCCTGCAAAACGCGGTGACCAAGCAAGCCGACAAAATCAAGGAGCTCAAAGCCAAAGGAGTTGATTTTGTGGCATGTGAAAACACCATGCGCGAGCGGAAGATCAAAAGAGAAGAACTGCTTGCCGAAATACGCACCGTACCTGCGGGCATCGTCGAAATCGTGTTGAAACAAAAAAAGGACTGGGCATACATCAAAGCGGGGTTTTAAACGCTTGGCAACACTTCTTTTATCTCATGTAGCGCATCAGGTAGCATGGGCTTCAGCCCGTCGGTTACTCGGGCTTCAGCCCGCAGAGCCATGAAAGGGCGAAATCTGGAAGTGAAAATTAACACCGGGCTTCAGCCCGCAGAGCCCCTCAAGCACGAAATGTAGAAACCAACGAGCCAAACATACGATTCAATGCCATCAGGCCTAAGTCCGTAGCCTAAGCCGCAGGCCCTTTGAGCAAAACACCATATCGTACTCAATCCCACGACGGATGGAGAACCCGTTTCATTTGGCGTTCATTAACGCCGGCGGGCATCATCCGGAAAAGGGCATTACGCAAACCCATCAAAAACGGATTTTCCCATTGAGCGATTTTACCCAGTCGCCAGGAGTTATTTACGATCCAGTGGGTGCGCTCTAATCGCCGCTTTTCAAAGTTTTTAAATGCTTCAGGAATCGAGTCTGATTGTTTGATTTCCTGTGCCAGCACTACCGCGTCTTCAATAGCCTGGCAGGCGCCCTGACCCATGTTTGGTGTAGTGGCATGTGCCGCATCACCGATGAGTACAACCGGCCCGAAAGCAAATTGTGGAATAGGCTCCAGATCAATAATATCGTTGAGCAGCAAATCTTCTTGCCGGGTGAGGCGAAGCAAATCCGGTATAGGTGCATGAAAATCCTGAAACAAACCTTGCACATCGAATATGGTTTTTGACCTGATTTCCGTGTCATTTTCGGGAGCATTCACACAAGCAAACCAATACACTTTGTGATCAGCAAGGGGCACGATTCCGAATCGACGCCCGGCGCCCCAGGTTTCCGATGCGGCATCGAGTTGTATTGAACGAGCATCAACCACCGCACGCCAGCAAGTGTAACCCGCATACCTGGGCGTTGAATGGGGTAAAAGTTGTTTTCTGAATGGCGAATGGATTCCATCCGAGGCAATAACAAATTCGGTATGCACACTTTCATGCGATTCAAAATGAACCAGTACCGATCCGTCTGTTTGCAATGAAAATCCGGTTGCCTGGTGGTTGGTGTGCAATTGATCGGCATCCAACTCGGTTACGAGTGCTTCGTGCAAATCGGCGCGATGGATGGCAAAATTGTGCAAGCCATATTTTCGGCCAATTGAGCCTGCATCTGCTGATGTGATCACCTTGCCGTTTTGATCCAGCACTTTGAAATAAGGCAGGAGATGACCTTTTGAAATGATTTTTTCTGCAATTCCCAGATTTTGATATCCTTGAATGGCATTTGCGGCTAAAAGCAATCCGGCGCCCAATGGTTTGAACGCCGGAGCAGCTTCATACACGTCGGCTCGGATGCCGATGTTTTTCAAAGCGATGGCAGTAGTAAGGCCTGCGATACCGCCACCGATGATCGTAATTTTTTGCATGACAACTCTATTAATTGCCACAAAATTGCAGAAAATCATCGATATGCTTCAAATGCCAGAATAGCAAGTACTAAAGCAATTGTCAGTAAAACGAACCGAAGATGATTGGCAACAGTCCATCGTTTTACGTACGTATGTAACACAACCGGATCATACTGGCCAGCGTCAAAGTATTTGTTCATTGGAACGAAATAAATGATAGTCCAAACACTTGTTGCGAAATTCAGTCCGAAAGCCGCCCATGCGTATAACCCCGCATTTCCTGAAGAGCCCTGAACCAAAATGGCTGTAATCAGGGAAGAAATAAAACACGCCAGGTGCGCCAGTCCGAAAAATGTATGGATATGCCCTTTCTGAAAAAAGGCCTTGTTCCGGGTCATTTCATCTATTGTTCCGCCATGCCAATTTGGGACAATGGCAATTTTATCAAAAATATGACCAGCCAGGTGAACCGTATAAGTTATCACGGTGGCCCAAAGTGCAATCTGTGTGAACATGAGTTAAACCTTTAAAGAGTGCTTAATCATTTCATCCGGCCGTAAATCCACCCAATGGCGGCGCCGCCGGCAACTCCTGCGAGTGTATTGCCAAGTACATCTAAAGGCAACCATTCCCAAGTATATGCGGTAAAAGTTGAGGCATTAAACAAGCCATACCACAATGCGATAAAGAAAGCAATCCAACCGCCTGCGAAGGCGCCGCCTTTCAGCGTGCTCACCCCAAATTTATGTAACAGAATCGCATTGAAGAGGGAGAACAAGAGGGAGGCAACCAACCACCAGGTCGGGTCCATCGGTTTCAAACAGGATGCAAATTCACGCGCCCACGCTTCAGTCATTCCACCAAGCAGACCCATAAAAATGGCCATGGCTACCACTGATCCGGCAACCATTCCGCCGAGTGTTCCAAAAATAATTTTCTTTTCCATTTTGATTGATGTTTAGTTTCAAAAGATGTTTGTGAATGATTTTACTTCGCCGCAGGCATGGATTGGAGGTACTGATACACAGCTTCGATTTCAACATCGCTAAGTGCCCCCAAACCCGAAAAAGGCATGAATTTGCCATCGAGCATTTTACCTTCAGGTGTTTTGCCGGTACGGAAAGTAGTTATAAATTGCTCTCGTGTCCATTTGCCAGGATTACCGCTTTTTGAAATGTCGGGCACCGGCGGAGAAACAGGATCCGGACTTTGGCCGCCACCGAAGTTTTTACCATGACAGCCTGCACATCCTTCATACTCTACAACATAGGCGCCGTATTCTTTGGTTGGTCCCGTGGGAGGTGCTTCAATGTGTTTTACCTGCTCATGCTCAATCACATCGTAAGGAAAAAGGTCGCCGAACAATCCGGCTCCAGCCATTACCTGCGACAGATAGGTAAAATGACGTTTGGGGAAAGTCCGTTCTACAGGTGGTAAAGTTTTTAAATAAGCGATGACACAGCCTAAATCTTTGTCACTCAGTTTACCGATTGCTTCCGAAGGCATCACCATCAATGGATTTCCCTTTTTGTTAAGCCCGTGCCGGATGGCGCGAACAAAATCCTGATCCGTGTAACCTTCGGTTTCACTGCCTTTTGAACGCGTCAGGTTGGAAGACGGCAACACGCCAATGTTTGGATCATCGAAAAACACTTTGCCGCCCAGGTCATTGTCGTGGCACCCTCTGCACCCGACAGTAAGCGTTCTGCCTCGTTCGATAGAAACAGAATCGGTCGGAATGTCGATGGAATCCGGTGTAAGTGCATACACTTTTTCAAATTTACTGTTGAATCGGCTTGCCAAAATCCAGGAAGCCAAAAGCGCTATCAGGATCAGGCTTAAAAGGGTGATTCCCGTCCA
>JAEUUR010000018.1 GCA_016787465.1 Saprospiraceae bacterium
CTCCCTGATGGCTGAATACTGGAATGATTATGGGGTATTGCTGATCGATATGAAAGACTACACAAAATCGGATAGTTTTTTAGGGAAAGCGATCCGGATTTTGGAAGTGTCGGGCGATTCGATCAGCGGCACGATGGCAGCGGTGAAATTCAACGCCGGAGGAGCTAATTTTTCCTTAAAAAAATACAATCGTTCCGAGCAATTATACCTGCAGGTGATTGAATTGAGCAAAAAGGGCGCCTCGGTTTCTCAAAGCATTTTCACCGGCGCCTTCAACCGGTTGAGCCAAATTTATCACCTGACATCAGCCTTTGACAAGCGCCGGCAAATACTGTCGGATTTACGCGCCTATTGGAAAGAAAAGGAAGGAGAAGGAGGGAAAAACTACCACCACGTCACCCTGCTTGGCGGCGCCAATTTGGTGTCAATGCGCGATTTCAATCAAGCTGAAATCATTTTAAAAGAAGAAATGATCAACAGCGAAAAATGGTTTGGCACACAAAGTTTTGAATACGGACAGTGTTTATATGAACTAGGCATTTGTTACCGGCATTCGGGCGCTCATTATTTAGCCGAAAAAATGAACCTGGATGCACTGGCGATATTTGAACGATTTGGCGATAAATACCTTGATTATTATACCAATACGAACACGCATCTCGCATTTATTTATGTTAACTTGGGCATGCTTGGTCCGGCAGAACAATATGCGCTCAAGGCTAAAACCCTGTACGACCGGCATAAAAATCCAAATCCGCTCAATGTTGCGGCAATTGCAGTTGCCCTGGGCGATTGTTATCTCGCTTCCAGTAAATTCGAAGCGGCCGAAGCGCAATATTTGAAATCGCTGGAAATCAGGGAAAAATCCCTGGGTACAAAACACGCAGAGTATGCCATCTCGGTATTAAAACTCGCCAGTTTGTACCAAAGTACCGGAGACTATGAAAAAAGCCGAAAATACTACCTCGAACTGTTGAATATCCGCGAACAGGTTTTTGGCAAAAACCACGTCGACTATTTCGTGGCGCTGGGATACTCCGCTCGCCTTGATATGCTTCAAAACCAACCG
This sequence comes from Saprospiraceae bacterium, assembly GCA_016787465.1. Classification (GTDB taxonomy): domain Bacteria; phylum Bacteroidota; class Bacteroidia; order Chitinophagales; family Saprospiraceae; genus M3007. Next base: position 1,070 of record JAEUUR010000018.1, read on the forward strand.
GATTCTGCACTTTATAAGTTTGGCAAGGTGTTGCAGTTTTTTAGAAGCAACGACCAATACAAAGCGCATTTGTCGTATTTGCAAACTTTAGTTCATCAATCTACGCTGGAATTCTGGAAGAAAGACTTTCGTGCGTCGGAAGCAACCTGCGATGAAGCGCTGAAAATCATCGAGTCGGATCCTTTGAAAAACTGGATTCAATTCCAAAAAGTGCTCATGAAAAAAACGCTGCTGGCCAAAATCAAATCCGACAAAAACTGGGGAAAGTATGCCGCGCAAATCACGGATAACCTGTGGAAAACAGTTTCCGGGTTATCCATCTGCCAATCGGATATGGAAATGTCAAAGTCGCTTTTGGGGATTGAAAACTATCAATCCGAGTTGCTATCCTGGACGCTTGACTCCAACCGCGATCCTCAAATGGTATCGGCCCTGTACGATATTTCCCTATCCCTCAAAAAAATTGTTCAGGAAAACCGCTCCACCATATCCGATGCCATTGCCCTCACGCCCGACAGCATTCAGGCCGTTTATAAATCCTACCTGGCATTAAACCGTCAATTTCTTTATAATTACCTGAATCAACGGGTGGAAGCGGGAAGCGCCTCCAGGGCACAATGGCAAGCCGATTCCCTGGAAAAAATCCTCATTCGGTCGGTGGCGGGTTTTTCTGAACTGCGCAGAAGAGTGACCTGGAAAGATGTCCAACAATCACTTCAGTCAGGCGAGGCTGCTGTGGAGTTCGTACGGTTCGACTATTACGATCCCAATCCAACCGACAGCGTGATGTATGCTGCGCTGGTGCTTCGCCCCGGCAACCAGTCGCCGGGTTTCATTCCCCTTTTCGAAAAAAATGACATAACACCGCTGTTGCAATTTGCGGGTGGCGGCAGCATCAATAAAGTCAATCGTTTATACCAATTTCAGGAAAGCAGTCAATCGCAAAAAAATTTGTACGAATTGATCTGGAAACCCCTCGAACCGTCGTTAAAAGGAATCAAAACCGTGTATTGCGCTCCTGCAGGTTTGTTGCACCGCCTCAACCTCGCGGCTATACCGGTACGGCAAGGAGAGCTTGTTTCCGACCGCCGACATATCGTCATTCTCGGCAGCACCCGGCAAATTACGGCTCCCGCAGCTGCTTTTCCCAAACAACAAACTGCTTACCTGGCCGGCGGTATCCAATACCATACAGACAGTATTTCGGTTACCTCCCAAAGCTCTTCCCGCGGGCTGCCGGAATCGGAAGGAATTACATTCATTGCCGATAGCACCTTGCGCGGCGACACCTGGGGATATTTGCCGGAATCGGCCCGCGAAGTGTCGGAAGTTTCGGGTTTGTTGTGGAAAAATGACTATCAAACGCAACTGGACACGGGTTTTCTGGCCACGGAGGCGTCGTTTAAAAGCCTGGGTTATGCTGCTCCATCGCCCCGGATTATCCACCTTTCCACCCACGGATTTTTCTTTCCCGATCCGGCGGTTTCTCCAAACACAAAACGAAAAGATGCCGAGCCCGTATTTAAACATGCTACATACCCCCTCATCCGCACCGGCCTCATCCTGGCCGGCGGCAACCATGCCTGGAGCGGAAAACCAACGCCGGAAGGCCTGGAAGACGGCATTCTGACAGCCTACGAAATCAGCCAGATGAACCTAAGCCAAACGGAACTGGTGGTGCTATCGGCATGCGAAACCGGATTGGGCGATATTCGAGGGAATGAAGGGGTGTACGGCTTGCAACGAGCGTTTAAAATTGCCGGGGTGAAATACCTCATCATGAGCCTGTGGAAGGTAAACGACCAAACTACCCGTGAGCTTATGACCGGGTTTTACCGGCAATGGCTCGAACAAAAACAAACCATCCCCGATGCGTTCGCGGCTGCGCAGGCGCACATGCGAACGAAGTACCCCGGCGCGCCGTTTCATTGGGCGGGGTTTGTGCTGGTGGAATAAATAAACTGTGACCTCTTAAAAATCCTTCTATGTTTAAAAATTTGCTTTCTTTGTTTTTACTGGTCTGCATTTGTTCCTTTTCAACAAATGGTCAGGCAGTTACCTCCATTCCTTCAAAAGAAAAAGAAGTATTTGCGTTAGTAGATACGGTTCTGAAACTTACCGATAAAAGAAACTTCAAGGACGCATTTGAATTCGCCGAAAAATCAAAGGCATATGCAGAACAACATTTAGGGAAACAATCCAGGGGATATGCCAGGCTATTAAATGCACAAGGCAGAAATTGGGTGTTCCAGGGGAAGTACGAAGAAGCAAAAACCTACTTCACCCATGCCTTGAGTATTTACGACCAAATTGACCCGAACGACAAATTCGTTTCGCTGATTACTACGAATATCGGTCTTTCTTTCCGCAATTTGAACCAGTTTGATCAAGCCGAACCTTTTTACATCAGGTCATGCAAAATCAGGCTTGATTCTTTTGGCGAAAAGTCAGCTCAATATGCCGAAGGGCTGAACAGTTTAGGGCTTTTGGCCTTGAATCAGTCAAACCTGAACAGGGCCGAGCAATTATTGACCCAAGCCGTTAAAATACAGGAAGCCATCGGTGCAAACCGGAATGGCAAATTTGCCAATTCGTTAAACAACCTGGCTTTGGTATATAAAGAACTAGGTGAATATGCTTTAGCAGAACCGCTGTATGCAAAAGCCACCGCAATTCGCAAAGAAGTGCTCGGAGAGGTTTCAGTAGATTACGGCACCAGTTTGAATAACCTATCCCTGTTTTATAACGATTTAAAAAATCATGAAAAAGCGCTTGAAACGGTGCTTAAATCTGTACAAATCCGCGAAAAAGTACTTGGGAGAAACCACCCTGATTTTGCGCAAAGCTTGTTAGCTACTGGTTTAATCCTCTATGAAAGCAAAGAATTTCAGGCAGCAATCGATACCTTGCTTAGTGCCAGACAGATTTATGAATCGTTGAATCTAACCAAAACAGAATCCTATTTTTGGGTATTGACGAATTTAGGGCTTGCAGAGATCGGCTTGAAAAATAAAGCAGAAGCCCAGCAGTATCTGAATTCCGCACAACAAGCCGCACAAGAGATTTATGGCGAACAAAGTGTATTCAATGCGCAGGCATATCTAAATCTCGGCTTTTTATACCTCAATTTTAACGATTACGAACATGCAATGTCGGCAGCAGCCAGGTCGGTTGACCTTTACCGCCAAACCAACCCTGGAAACCCACTTTACCTCACTGCCATTTTTGATTATTTACAAATCGCACATAAGGCACACAGACAATTAGATACGACCCTGGCATTTTTATATTTGAAAAAAAACATGGAAAGGCACAGCCTGTTTGCGACCTTTTTAAATGAAACCGAGTTGTCGATTGCCATCAAAAATGAATTACCACTGTTCGATCTGCTATGTTCCTATTTGTTGAAACCAACGGTTAACCAGGACGAGATCGCAAAGCAAGTATTTGAATATCAGCTTTTTAACAAACAATTTACCTTGGCATCAAGTTATGCAGTAAACATGCTCGCCAAATTCAAAAACGATGAAACAACCCTTGATGCGTACGACAGGTGGAAAGGATTTAAGAAAAAATTGGCTGATGCATATTCCAAAAACGAACGGGATGAACAGCGCATCACCATTTATACACATGCTGCCGATTCTCTTGAAAAAATACTGGTGCGCACCGTAAAGGATTTTGGCGAATACCGAAAGCCAATCGGTTGGAGGGAGATTCAACAATCGCTCGAGCCTGGCGAAGCGGCTGTTGAATTTATTCGGTTTGAATTGCATTCCGACCGACCGAATGACAGTGTTTTGTATGCTGCCTTTGTGGTTACGCCTGGTGGTACTTCGCCTGTTTTTGTGCCATTGTTCGAAAAGAACGATATGAGCTCGATTTTAACGTCGCTGAAAGGAAGTAATTTTAACAAAATCAATGCGATTTACAACGAAAGCAAGCTTTACGACCTGGTATGGAAGCCGTTGGAAACACATTTAAAAGGCATAAAAAAGCTACACTGCGCACCCGCCGGATTGTTGCATCGACTGAATTTGAGTGCCATACCAGTAAATACACGCCAAAATTATGCAGATCGGAGAAACGTAATTTTATTAGGCAGCGTTCGTCAGTTGGTGGTGGAAAACGCGGCTCAAACGTACACTCCAACCGCCTACCTGGCTGGTGGTATTCAATATACGATGGATAGCGCAGCCATGATACATGTCGGCAGAAATGGCTCTCGTGGATTAATCGATGAGGGTATTTTCGAATTTGAAGCCGACAGCCTGCTGCGCGGCGAGTCCTGGAATTATTTGCCGGAATCGACACGGGAGGTGAATGAAATATCGTCGACGTTGTTTAAATACAACTTTCAAGCACAAGTAGACACGGGGTTTGTTGCCAGTGAAGAGTCGTTCCGGAGCCTGGGTACAAACAAATCATCTCCACGAATCATTCACCTTTCCACACACGGTTATTTTTTCAACGATCCGGCGGTTTTGGGTAACCCGCGCAACCAATTGGAATTTCAACCGCCTTTTAAAACCTCAGATCACCCCCTCATCCGCACCGGCCTCATCCTGGCCGGCGGCAACCATGCCTGGAGCGGAAAACCAACGCCGGAAGGCCTGGAAGACGGTATTCTGACAGCCTACGAAATCAGCCAGATGAACCTAAGCCAAACGGAACTGGTGGTGCTATCGGCATGCGAAACCGGATTGGGCGATATTCGAGGGAACGAAGGGGTGTACGGCTTGCAACGAGCGTTTAAAATTGCCGGGGTGAAATACCTCATCATGAGCCTGTGGAAGGTAAACGACCAAACTACCCGTGAACTTATGACCGAGTTTTACCGGCAATGGCTCGAACAAAAACAAACCATCCCCGATGCGTTCGCGGCCGCACAGGCGCACATGCGCACGAAGTACCCCGGCGCGCCGTTTCATTGGGCGGGGTTTGTGCTGGTGGAATAATCCAGAGTGGGTGTGCGTGTGGGAGGGATAGGCTCACCTACGGTTCGCGTGTAGCTTCTTTCGTCGGCCTGAAGGCCGTTTTACCGACGGGCTGAAGCCCGTGCTACCTGTGGAGCCCGTGCTACCTGTGGAGCCCGTGCTACCTGTGAGAGAATATAGAAAAGAGCCAGAATAGACTATTGATAAATGTGGTGTTTCATGGTGGTTTTGATTTGTTTTCAGGTGAAAAGTTTCCATTGTTTTTCAGGGAAGTGTTTCAGCAGAAAATCATAAAGCTGCCGGTGTTGCGGGTAGAAAAACACCAGGGGCTTTTCCTCTTTAAATTTTAGTACCAAGTAGTATTTTCCAACTTTCCTGAAATTCCAGTCGTAATATTCCAGGTCGTCCCAGGTGTATTGTTTGTCGTCGAGTCCGCGCTCCCAGCCAAACCGTTTTACCCAAAATGAGAAGCCATCAACCGAAAGGCTCACTTCTACCTCGGTGTTCAGCATTTTTTGAAGGTGGGAGATGCCCAAATACATGACAAATGGCCCTCCGGCAACAATGGCAAGGCCATTGATTCCCATACTTACCAAAGCGCCAATCGTGAGAAAAAAGGCGAAGAATAAGATCAGGATGAGCAACACAAAAGGTAAGGGTCCTCCGGCTAATTGCTCAACAAGAAAGGAAGCATCTGGAACGGTTTTCGGCGTTTCGGTCAACAACTCCCGGGCTTGGGTTTCAGGTTGTGTTTTCAATGTTTCGAGAGGTTTGAGTTTGGTTGGTTTATTTGATTGTATATTTCTACAAATCGTAAACAACATCCCAGGAAAAACGTGCCATTGCCAATCTGATTGTTTTGATCAGGTAACACTTTCACCTACGGAATAGAATCGGGAATGGCGTATCCGTTGAAGTCTTTCATTTGCCGGGCGTAATGCTCCGGACAAGCGCATGAATTACCACCAAAATTGTGGTATTTACAGCAGTAATAGTTGGTAATAATGGCTGCTTGTTGTTCGGTATTAAAATCGCGGAAATCCTTTCTGTCGCGCCAGGCTAGCTGCAGGTTGCCGAACCGGTAGGGTTTCTTGCGGTTGAAAATCACCCGGAGTGCCGTGCCGAGTTTTTTCCGGAAGGGAATACCGTGCTGGGTTTGCCAGCAGTGTGTGAGTTCGTGAATGAGTACGTCTTCATACAAGAGACATTCCAGCTTCCCCTGCGGATTGGAAAACCGTTTAGTCAGGTACATGGTATGGAGCGGCGTGCGGTTCATCCGCCGCCGGGGCCAGGTCATGAGTCGGCTGCCGTAGGCGATACGCACTTTGGAAAGATCGAGCGAGTTGCCGAACACCCTGCGCGCGGCTTCCGCCTCCCAGGCATCGAGCGGGCGCTTGGGCGTGGAGCGCGCATCGGCGATAACGGCGCCGATGAGGCCGAAAAGTCCGCCGAGCAGCAGCAACCCCAGGCGCACGACGAAGGTTTTTCCGAGCAGCAGGGCGATGCCCCAGCCGAGCAAGCCGGCCAGGGCAACGCCAAGGATTGCGCCCAGGATAATGATGGGCAGGTTGGGGGCGGTGTCTGCATCAGGGCGACAACAGCATACCGCGCTAAAGCAACTAAGTTGAAAAATACCCATCATTTTAATTCAGTTGTTTCATGTTTTGGGCATCGTGAAAATACAATCACTTATTCATTGATGATCATGTAATAACCGATTATAAATTCGTTGTTGTTTAAATATTGTGCAGTGGGACAAGCTAGTGCGGCTGCAAATTCGTAAGTGCCGGCTAAGGGTTTGGTCGTACCGATGATGGAATAGGAGTTTCTATTGGG
>JAEUUR010000028.1 GCA_016787465.1 Saprospiraceae bacterium
GAAAAAGCCCTGGTGAGCGATACCAATTCCGAAGGAAATGAATGGGTAAAAACGGATAAGCCTCTGCCGGCCGCCAAAAAAGAACTGGCCGTTACTGCCGAACAACTCAAACCCTTCATCGGCGAATATGAACTCATGCCAGGCTTTTATCTGGCGATCACCAGCGAGAACAACCAACTGTACGCACAGGCGACCGGCCAGCAGCGATTCGAATTGTATGCTTCTACGCCAACCCGGTTTTTTCTAAAGGTAGTTGAAGCGGATGTGGAGTTTTTCCCAGATGCTGCTGGCATTGTCAACAGGTTGGTGCTGTATCAAGGTGGTCAGGAGTTGGAAGGGAAAAGGGTGAAATAACCTTCAGGAAAAAATGAGGCAAAAACGGGCGCCTATACCTTCTTCACTTTCTACTCGCAGGGAGGCATGCAGGAGTGCCGCCAGTTTTTGTGAAATTGACAACCCCAAACCGGCCCCCGGAATGGTAGCTGAACGAGCAGGGTCTGCCCGGTAAAAACGGTCGAAAATAAAGGGCAGTTTTTCTGCTGAAATACCCGGGCCATTGTCTTCAAAACACAAGGCTCGGGTATTTTTGTTCCATCGAATCGTGAGTTTGCTTCCTGCCGGTACATATTTCAAAACATTGTTGAACAAGTTGTCGACGATCATTGTCAGCATGCCGGAGTCTGTTATCACCACCGAATCGGCATCAAGCACCCATTGAACTTCAATTTGTTTAGCCATTGCATCTGGTTGTCGATTTGCAGACCAATCTGAAATAAATTGAGCTAAGTTTAACGGTGCTAAATTGGGCTGTACCACACCTGCTTCGATGCGCGCCAACTGAAGCAAGTGATCGATGGTATTGCTCATTCGTTCCGTTTCTTTAAGTATCTGAAGCAGTTTTTCGGTGTATTGTTCCGGTTGGCGCGGCTTGCGCAACAAAACTTCAATAGTGCCCTGAATACCTGTCAATGGCGTTCGTAACTCGTGGGAAATATCGGCAGTTGTGCGTTTTTCGCGCTGAAAGCTGTGTTCCAATCTGTTCAATAGCTCATTGATTGTTATGCTCAATTGGCCGATTTCATCCTTTTCGGTAGCCGGCGAAAGCCGGAGCGACATATGGTTTTCATCAATTTTTTGAACGGTTTGAACAAGTTCTGAAACAGGAGAAATGCCCTTAGCGGCTGCCAGGTATGAAGTTCCGAAAACAACTAAAAGCAGGAACGGATAAGCGATAACAAGCGTCCATTGCAGGTTTTGTAAAACAAGCACGGCTTCTGTTTCTGAAACCCCAATTTGGAGGCGTCCAATCAGATTTCCTGCCCGACTCTTCACCTGAAAGTTGCCCTGGCGGATTTGTTTGCCGGCTAAAAAATCGCTGAAAAAAGTTGCATCGTATAAATGGTTGCCGACTTTGAGCTTTTCAGATTTGATATTTTCCGAATGGTAAATAATCTGTCCGGCAGCATCGGAAATCTGAACGAAGGTAGGATTCACTTCAATTCGATTGTGTTCATCCTCCACCCATTCTGAGCTGTTTTTGGGCAAAATTTGATCGTTTTTAACTTCCAGATTGTTCAGAATTTCATCCTTTTCTTTCAAAATATCGGCATCCAAATGTCGGTAGGCTGTTAGGTGGACTACAAAATAGATCAAGCAAAACACCATTGCCGTACTAACGCCGGCAGCCAGCGTATTTGATACGGCAATTCGTGTTTTGATTTTTAGTGTCATGCTTTGTCTTCGATCCGGTAGCCTATGCCACGGATGGTTTTGATAAATGAATCCGTTGATGTGGGGTCGTCCAGTTTGTTCCGTAAAAAATTGATATACACGTCAATGACGGCTGAACTGCGATCGAAATGTGTGTCCCATATTTTTTCAAGAATTCGGGTTCTTCGGCACACTTTGCCTTTGTTTCTCAGCAGGTATTCCAGTAAAGCGAACTCTTTTTGCGTGAGTTCTATGGGAAGCCCGTTTTTAGTTACCTGGTGTTTATCCAGGTTCATTTCAATCGAACCGTGTTGAAAAAGCGTTTGTTCCCCGCGTTGATTCCGGAGCAGCACCCGCACCCTGGCCAGCATTTCATCAAAGGAAAAAGGTTTTCGAATGTAGTCGTTTGCGCCGGTTTCCAGGGCGAATACGGCATCATCGACAGTATCTTTAGCGGTCAGGAAAATGATCGGCAATTGGGTGGTTGTTTTCCTGATTTCCCGACAAATTTCAATGCCGCTCATACCGGGCAACATCCAATCGAGCAGAATCAGGTCGTAATGCTGCAAGCCATCGTTGGCCATTTGCAAGCCCGTTTTGCCATTGTTTGCTACATCGACAGCAAAACCTTCCTCCTCAAGTCCTTCCCGGATGAAGTTGGAAATAGCCGGTTCATCTTCTACCAGTAATAAACGCATGGGTTTAATCGTCGTCATCTTTTTCGCCGCCGGTTTCAGCCCCATTTTTTTCGACAGGCGCTTCTACGGCAATGCCTGCGCCAAGTTCGGTGTGGCGGATTTGACCACCCAAATATCCGGTTCTTGCCATCAATACAAAGGTGATCAAACTCAGTCCGAAGGCAATGCCGGTCATTGTTTTTGCGGTTGCTTGTTGTTTTACACCGAAAAACAGCGCGATCAATGAAACAAGGCCCAGCGCTTCCATGGTCCAGATAGCCATTTGAGCGGCATCTTCATGCGCTTCGATAGCCGATTCGGCAACACCGGCCAATCCTTCTACCGACTCTTCGGCGGGTTCACCGGTCAGGAATACCGGTATGGCGATGAGTGCCATGAGCAGCCAAAGCCAGAGTGTTGCTTTTTTAACGCCTTCGGCATTGGTGAGAAAAGCGTAAACCATCAAAAGGGAACCCAACAAAGTGCC
>JAEUUR010000047.1 GCA_016787465.1 Saprospiraceae bacterium
GTAATCGGTTATGGTCTAGGCATCGTAACGGGCGATATTAACCTCGACGGTTGGCCCGACATCTACATTGGGAACGATTTCCATGAAAACGATTACTTGTATATAAACCAGGGTGACGGAACATTTAAAGAGTCTCTCACAAAAGGCGTTATGCACACCAGCCAATTTTCAATGGGTGTGGATGTGGGCGATCTGGACAACGATGGTTGGAGTGAAATCTTTTCATTAGACATGCTGCCTGAAGACCCATACATTCTTAAGAGGTCGTTGGGAGAAGACGAATACGGCTTGTACCAATTCAAACTAACCTACGGTTATCATAATCAGTACGCCAGGAATACCCTGCAAAAAAACAATGCAGATGCGTTTGAAGCCGGACAAACACCCACTTTCAGCGAAGTTGGCATGTTCGCAGGCGTTCACGCCACCGACTGGTCGTGGGCGTCCCTGTTTATGGATTTTGACAACGATGGGAACAAAGATCTGTTCATCAGTAATGGCATAGAACGCAGGATGAACGACATCGACTATGCTAATTTCAGGCTCAACGATGATATTCGTTTTAAACAGGGAAGTAACAATTTGGAAGAAAAAGACTTGGTGGTGGTGGAACGGATGCCGCAAATTAAAATTCCAAATAAGTTTTTCAAAAACACAGGCAAATTCCGGTTTAACGACCTGGAATCTGACATCAAAGCTGCCAAGAACAGTTACTCTAACGGTGCCATATATGCCGACCTGGACAATGACGGCGATCTTGATGTAGTAGTAAACAACCTGGAAGAGACGCCTTTTTTGTACAAAAACCTGTCGAATGAAAACCCGACTCCGGCAAATGGTTATTTGACTTTGCAATTAACCGGATCTCCTGGCAACGTTTCGGCCATTGGCGCGCGTGCAGTGGCTTTCAAAAAAGGTGAAAAATTAGTGTTTGAGCACTTTGCGGTGAGAGGCTTCCAGTCAAGTTCGCTTTCAGGGTTGCACCTTGGCCTCGGCGACACAAAGCTCATCGATTCAATTCTGTTGATCTGGCCGGACAGAACGTACGAACGGCTTGCTGTGAATCAGTACAACACAAATCTAAAAGTAGTCTGGCGCAAAGGCCTTCCAGCATTCAATTTTGAAGATTTTCGGAAACAGCCTGCCATACCTTTTTCTTTTTCAGAAATTGCGGAAAGCCGCGGTTTGAGTTATACACACATTGAAAACTCCTTTGTAGAGTTTAACCGGGAAGGGCTCATTCCACATATGGTGTCGAGGGAAGGGCCTGCATTAGCGGTAGGTGATGTAAACGGCGACGGTTTAGAGGATGTCTTTTTTGGCTCCAGCAAGCGACAAGTCAGCGCACTTTATCTGCAAAAAAGTGATGGAACCTTTGTTCAAACCTGGCCGGATGTCATTCGGGCCGACAGTACTTTTGAAGATGCAGATGCCGTATTCGTTGATATTGAGAACGATGGCGATCAGGATTTGGTTGTTGCATCCGGGGGGAATGAATACCGCGATCAAAACGAGCCCATGAGGCAGCGTATTTATGTGAACGATGGTAAAGGCAATTTTTCCAGGCAGTTTTTGGAAGGACTTTACATGACGGCCTCCTGTGTTTTACCTGCCGATTTCAACAAAGACGGATTGATCGATCTATTTTTCGGAGCCCGGGCAAAACCCTGGAATTATGGTATCACCCCCGCATCGGCACTGCTTCTGAACAAGGGTGGAGGAGTCTTTGAAGATATAACGGCAAAATCTGGAGGGGGTATGTCAGAAGCAGGAATGGTTAAAAACGGCGCCTGGACAGATTTGGACAAGGATGGCGACCTTGACTTGCTTTTAGCGATCGAATGGGCGCCACCTACCGTTTTTATCAACAATAGCGGTAGTTTTAAACAAAAACAACTGAATGACCTGAGTGGCTGGTGGAATTTTATGTATCCGGCTGATTTTGACAGCGATGGTGATGTGGATTTTCTTGCAGGTAACCTAGGCAGCAACAATAAATTCAGACCAAGCAAAGAGCAACCCGTACGGATGTATGTCAACGATTTTGATGACAATCAGCAAGTTGAACAAATCCTGACGTATTATGTGAAAGGACGGGAAGTGCCATTTGCCAACTACGATGAAATTACCAAACAAATGCCATCCTTAAAAAAGAAGTACCTGCTGGCTGACAACTTTGCAAAAGCCTCCTTGCAGGAATTGTTCGGCAAGGAGAAACTTGGAAAATCCATTCTCCGGGAGGCTAATACTTTTGAGAGCATGTATTTTGAAAATGATGGGAAGGGCAACTTCATAGCACATAAATTACCTGATGTGCTTCAATACAGCCCGATCATGGCATGCAGCATGGGCGATTTTAACGGAGATGGCGTTCAGGAATTGATGGTTGGCGGCAATTTTTACGAAGCCAACATTGAAATGGGACGCTACGATGCCAATTTCGGAAATGTGCTTTCCATTGGCAAAGGCGGCCAAATGTCCGTTTACCCCTTAGGAAACCTACGAATTCGGGGGCAAGTACGGCATATTGAACCCATAAATGTCAATGGAAAACAAATGTATGTTTGGGCCAAAAATGACGACAAATCACTACTTATAACCCAATAAAACAGGTGCATCGCACCGTCACATTTGTAGGTGCAGCGCACCGCAATATTTGTAGGTGCAGCGCACCGCAACATTTGTAGGTGCAGCACACCGTCATATTTGTAGGTGCATCGCAATATTTGTGATGGATATTAATACAACAAATCTCGGTGTTTACAAATATGACGGTGCGATGTACCTAAGTCCTGCTACATATTTTCCTGGATGAACTTCTCCAGATTTTCAGGATACTCCTTGGTATGAGCGTATCTTACAATATCCGTGCTCGTGATAATCCCCAGGAGTTCGTGCTCATCGTTGACAATCGGAACGGCGTGGAACAAATGGCGGGTAAGTACATCCGCAACGGCGCCCAGGTGCTGATCAGGATCAAGTACAGCCACTTTGGTGGTCATTACCTCTTTGATTTTCATCTGGCCATATTCTTCAACAGACTTTCCGAGTTTGAACAAATCCCAGGAGGTTACCATACCAACCAATTTCCGGCCGTTTTCGCCCCCAACGATAGGAATGTGATGAATGTGTTTTTCTAATAAAATCTGGCGAACCTCATTCAAAGTGTTTTCAGGACCAAGTGTGATGACATTTTGAGTCATATGGTCGCGTACAAATTCGTTCATCATAGGCCATTCATATTTTAGAAGGTAAGAGACAAAAGGATGCCCGAATGTATAATCACTTAAGCAATATATTCAAGCATTTTGACAAGAATTTCAAGATCACCAAAATTATCCTTGTCCAAGTTCAGTTGCGCGCTTCAAGGCCGCGTTGGCGCCGGCAATAATATCTTCATGAAGGGCCGTATCCTCAAAAACCCGAAGTGCCGCTTCAGTAGTTCCGCCTTTAGATGCCACCTTTTTAATCCAGTTTTCGCAACTGAGGTCAGCTTTGTTGTACAGATCAACCGCGCCGGTAAACGTCTGGCTGACCAATAATTCTGCTTCGGAGGCAGAAAAACCCATGTTAACAGCCGCTTCAATCATAGCGTTCATAAAATAGTAGACGTAAGCGGGGCCGGAACCTGATATGGCGGTTGCGGCATCGAGCATCTGTTCCTGTTCAACATAAATCGTTTTTCCCGTCGTATTCAACAGGTTTTGAACCATTACCAATTCTATTCTTGTAACAGCATCGGTTGATGTGAAAGCCGTTACACCTGCGCCAATTTGGGCAGGGAGATTTGGCATAGCCCGGATAATTTTCTCAGAACCCAGCGCTGAGGCAACTGCCTGCATTTTTACGCCGGCCATGATGCTGATAAACAATTGATCTGGGCTTGTCAGCTCCCGAATTTGTTCAAATAACCGGGTAGAATCCTGTGGTTTTACGGCTAATATCAATAAATCAGCTTCAGGAACGCATAAACTTGGATTGCTGAAAAAACGCCCGTCGTAGGTTTGACTAAGTTGGTTTGCTTTTTCAAAATTTCTGCAAAGAACCATCATATTTTCCGGTGTAACAATTCTGCTTCGCAACAAGCATTGGGCATAAGTAAGGCCCATATTTCCAGCGCCAAGGATTAGTATTTTCATAAATTTTGAATTAGAGAGCTTGTCTAAATTTTAGGTTCTGGCCTAAAATTTAGACAAGCTCGTAGGATTCCGTTGTAAGAATAGCAAAATGCAGGTTCATCGTTTTCCGGTTTTTACCAGTCGTTGGGTCAGGTTACTTTCAGGCGTACTCAGGCGAACGAAATAAATACCTGCCGGCCAATCGCTGATGTTTATCAAACGGGCATGCGGACCTTCAACCAGACGCTCCTGATCCACTAGCAATGCAATACGTTTACCGCTTACATCCAGGATTTCCAAAGAGGATGCCGCTTCCGAAAATATCCAGAATTCGGCTACTGAAATGCCATCGGCAGAAGGATTGGGAGAAAGTTTCAATTGTTTGGGAAAATCATTGGTGATTTGGGTTTCTGTCAGGAACACCGGACTTGCGGTTAAAAACACTTGCCTGGCGTTTACCAAATAATGTGCGCCGGAGTAGCTGTGATGCCAGGGTTTGGTGTCCAGATAACGCAAATTAAGCATCTGAGGAAATTGGTAAATAGCGGATGCTGTTTCAGATTGATCAATGTTCGTTTTAGCCCAAAGTACATAAACAAACTCGCCGGCGCCATTGGAGAAAGCACCGCCGCCGACTTCTTCAGGCAAATTCATTTTTTGAGTTTGAACAGGATCATAACGCATGTCATCCAGCAACTCCTGGGTAGTTTTAAGCGCATAGGCTACATCATTGGGCTGAGCGGTTTCTTTTGATTTTCCTTCCAGGTTTTTGAACAGCCCCATCCAGGCAAATTCAGGGTCGGCGCTTTGTCCTGGTTTTTCATCTGCGATGGAGTAGATATGCATTTGAGCTACATCCTGCATTTGAGCGGTCACCAGCGATTTTGTAATAAAATTGACTTGTGCCAAGTCAGAGCCGATGTAATCTTTAAATTGTTTTCTGGGGATATTGAATTCAGAACAAATCCACAATTTTTCGGGGTAATGGCTGCCGTCGTATCCGTATTTTTCAAGAACCAGCTTGAAGGAATCGCGCAATTGCCACAAACCGTCGACAGCCGCATCGGAATGTCTTTTATATTCGAAAGCCTGTAGCTCATTGTTCCAGGAACGCAAAGAGCCATTGAAATGTGGATACGCATGGAAGCTCATGCAATCAAAATAAGCGCCGCCGGTTAAAGGGTAATGCAACGGATCAGTTTCACCACCGAAAGGATTGTCAGAATACCGGCAAATAACATCTAAAAAACTTGGCCACCCCAAGCCTCCAACGGCCACAAAAGCTTGAGGATCAACATGTTTTACAATCTCATAAGTAATTCGCAATGCCCGAATGTAAAAAAACGGAGGCGCTTGAATGGCAATTTCACAGGGTTGAGGTGCATTTTCCCACCAGTTTCCAGGCTGGCCTGGAAGCAACGATCCATTGCCGTTGCCCGCATCCGGTTCATTCCATACTTCCCAAATTTTCACCAATCCTTTGTAGGTATTTGCTGCCTTCCATATATAAACAGCATAAGGGTTTTCTTCATTCACCGGCGTGCCGTTTGCCCCATCATCCCAAATAGGCTTATACATGTTTTTGAACATATTGCTCTGGCGCCCCTGGCAATAAAAAGCAGAGTCGCGGTTGCGTTCACCCGGAAAGCCACTGATTGCAACTATATTTCTTAAACCAATGCTATCGTAATAACTAAAATGCGCTTTTCGAACCTCATACCCCCAGAAATCAAGAAAATGTTCAAACAAACCAGGCCGAATGCTCGTAACGCCATAGCCGGTTGGTTGTTCATCCGACTCACCATGAACCAGTTCAGCCAATTGTTTGTCATAAAAATAGGGGGGATAATAGCCCATGTTACACCCATAATCAAATCCCCCTTCAAAAGTAGGCATCGTTTCATTGGCAGTAACAGGTGATTGGGTACATGCCAGGAAAGGCAGGCACACCAACATACAGACAGATATTCTAAAAAAAATTGGCAAAGTGTTTGTTCCAAGCATGGATACTGTGAATAAATGAACCAGGTAGGTGGGAGCAAAAATAAGTTGCTAAATGTAAGAGTTAAACATGACTTTGTAAAACTTCAGAAAATCCGGTAAAAAATCCAGACCTTGCAGGCAGCGAATGCCGTAATCAATCCTTCTTTTGCCCAACCACTCATCCGATGCCCCGTATTTTTTGCTTGCATGTGTTCTTTTGTTTGATCTGTACGCCTGTGCAGGCCTGCATCGACAGTATATGGACACAAGCTAAGCCTGTACAATGCAAAGGATTACGCAATGGAGAAGTTGAGGTTTTAAATGTTTTTGGAGGGCAAAAACCTTACTATTTTTCAATTGACGGACAATCTTTCAGCACCAATCCAAAATTTGACCATTTATGGCCTGGCAGCTATGATGTCTTTGTCCGCGATGGAAGCGGGTGCATTGTCAAATTCCCAGTAATTGTAAACGAACCGCCTGAATTCAAAGTCAGGCTTCAAGCAAGCGACTCTTTGGTAGTTCCGGGCAAATCATTTACGATCCATGCATTATATGCTCCCGAAACAGCAGCTATCGTATCAATTTCATGGTCACCGACACATTTATTTGTACGCCAGGACACACTTCGGCAAACAATCGCCATCTCTAAATCCGAGCATTTTTCAATCAGTTTATCGGACAAAAATGGCTGTCTTGCAGAAGATGATGTAGAGGTTGATGTAGAAAAGCCCAATTATTTTATCCCTAATGTGATCAAACCCGGCGATCAGCAAAATGGTTTTTTCACTGTGTATGCAGGCGAAGGCGTTGCAGAGGTAAATTTGATGCAGATATACAGCCGTAGCGGCGCCAAACTTTTTGAAAAAAGCCATTTTGCGCCTAATGACCCACTAAGAGGATGGAATGGACGATGGAATGGCCAAACTGTTCAATCAGGCGTATATGTCTGGTTGATTGAAATTCAATACCTTGATGGCTCAAAGCATCGCCTCGACGGTACCGTTACCGTAGTTAATTAAGTCATTCACACCCCGGATTTTCCCAATGCCGGGCTCTTTCCCTTTTCCGATGATGACACGTATTTACTTGTTTCTACTTTTGTTATGTCCCATAATCACCAGTGAAAAGCTCTCAGCTCAAGGAGGAGGTTGTGTTTGTACGAATTGCCCACAATTTATGCCCGACCTCTTTTCAGGTGATTTTATCATCAATGTACAGGGAGCAACCAACAACTCTCTGGGGCAAGGTGGCCAAGGCGTTTGTGGCGTCCATGTGACCTGGGATCACACCGCTATTTGCGACATTTCAATTTCACTTACATCTCCATCCGGCCAAACGATAACACTGGTAGGCCCGATTGGTCAGTTTTGCACCAACATGGGGAATACCGGCACCACGTGGGATGTAACGTTTCTCCCTTGTGGCGGTTCTGCAGTTCCTGATCCGGGTTTCACCGCACAATGGCACAGCAACCAGCCTTGGGGAAGTAACAACAACTATAGTGGTAGTTATTACCCATTTGCAGGATGCCTGGAGAACTTTTCAGGGCCGGTAAATGGCAACTGGATACTCAATGTGACCGACGGACAAGCCAACGATGTAGGCAATCTGCTTAATTTTGAAGTGATTTTCTGTGATCCAAGCGGCATTAACTGCGTGTTGTGTGAAGCTGACGCCGGCGATCTTACTCAAGGCGATGTCATTGAATGCGAAGGCAGCAACAACCTTGCCTTGGACCTGATGCCGACTTATATACCTCCAGCCACGCCTCCGCCTGCCTCCGATTACTCTTATGCTTATGTAATTGGCGGCTTAGGAGGCGTCATACAGGCAATCACTTCAAATCCGGATATGAGCAGCTACGCTCCCGGCAACTACACCGTTTGCGGGCTTTCTTACTACAATGGGCATCAAAATTTGTTGCCGATGCCTAACGGATCTCTAACAGTCACTCAATTAGCCAATCAATTAGCTTCCAGTTCTCCGCCATTTTGTGGCGACATGACCAGCAACTGTGTCAACGTCACGATTCTCGCCAACCCGCCCGACACGGACGAATATGCAGAGATATGCGCTCCGGATTGTTATGATTTTTTAGGACAGTTTTATTGTCAAACCGGTGATTATGCCGTTCCGCAAACGGATGCTAACGGTTGCCCATATAACGCTATTTTACACCTTACTGTCAATCAACCATCCTTTGTCACTGTAACAGAAGTGATTTGCCCCGGAGAATGTTCTAATAATCCCAATTTTCCTGGCGCTTGTTTTCCAGGCAGTTATACAGTTGTATTACAAAATTCAGCCGGCTGTGACAGCACGATTACCCTGAATCTGAGTTCCATTACGGTACTTGCCAACATACAAACGCCAGATACAATTACTTGCAGCCAAAATACTGTTCCCTTGTCGGGTGCAGGGTCAACCTCAGGAATTTACACCTGGACAGCCAGTAACGGCGGTCAATTGATCGGACCAACCAATCAAATTAACGCAACCGCAGGTGCAGCAGGCTCTTATCAATTCAGGGTATGCCGAACCCTTGGCGGAATTACTTGCTGTGACTCAACTTCGGTGCTGGTAGTTTCCGATATAAACTTGCCAAGCGTACCGGTAGTGATCGGCCTTAATGCAATTTGTGTTGATTCTATTCAAACCTAGTCCATTGCAGCTGGAAACAATGGCGACACGTTCAACTGGAGTGTACCAGCCAGCGCAACCATTCTTTC
>JAEUUR010000070.1 GCA_016787465.1 Saprospiraceae bacterium
TAAAACAAAAGGGATTGCTGAACGCCCTGCCCGATCTGACCGACCTGGATCAGGGAGATTTGAAATACCGCGTCGATTTCAGGCAGGTATATGCCACCTTGCTGGAACGCTGGCTCGGCGCAAACCCGGAACAGGTATTAAAAAGGAATTTTGCGTCGATGGGATTCGTGTGATGGGCAAAATTTTTTAAGCTGCAATCAGAAAACTCCTCTGTCTAGAGCCTGAAACTGGTAGTTCTCCTAGTACGGGAGATTCATTAAATGATTAAAAGATTAACGATTAATCATTTAATGAATTCAAAATTAGCAACGTTGCAAGCGTTACAGTTTCACAAAAGGCAAACTGCTGGTTTGACCGGCAGTTTCCAGGTGCAATACGTAGGGGCCTGCCGGTAGTTGCCTGATAGAAAGGGGCTGCTGGCGGCTAACCTGGCCTGTTTGAACGAGCTGCCCCTGTGGGTTGAAAATGCGTACCAGCGCATCATTACCGGTTTCTTTCCAGTCCAAATACAACCAATCGGAGGCTGGGTTGGGCATCAGTTGGAGTTGTATGGCATTTTCGACTTCTGTGACATCAATGAGGTTAGCTGTCCATTTCCAGATGTAATTGCGTAACCACGACTCTCCGTTTATAAACACTTCATCCGAAACACGGCCTCCGTAACCCAAGGCATAACCGCTGTATGGCGAAATAAATTCGATACAATTGAGGTAGGAAGAATCGAGTGTGCTTGTCCAGATTGTTTCAAGATGGTCTGTATTGTAATCAATGCTTGGGATGTTAAGATCAATTTCATACAACGACCCGGAAAAATAGTGCCTTGGCGCACCGGGTACGGCGCCAAGAACAGTGATGTCGCCTTGCGGTGAGTCGGGGGCCGGGGTCCAGGTTAATCCTCCATCGGTGGTTTTGTACAACTTGGACACGGGATAAACTACGTTGAGTGTTCCGTTGACGAGCGCCACACCGTTCAAGGTGTCGGAAAAAGCAATTGACAAAACAACTTCATTTGATGCAGCTACCTGAGCCGCCGTCCAGTGATGTCCACGATCGGTAGTGTGGTACACCCTGCCTCCTGATGTGCCGAACCAGACATGGTCGCCCACTTGAGCTGTAGCGTTCGAGGCTGTGTACAAAATAGTAAATTCATTGGCGCCAAAGGTTGGAATATTGGCTGCCGGAACGAGCGTCCAGTTTTCGCCTGCGTTGGTGGTGGTTGAAATGCGTTGTCGATTGATCACCACACCGTTTTGCGCATCGAAAAAATGTATATAAACACCACCACTGCCTTGTGGCGGCACGATCTTTCTCCAATCAACACCTCCGTTGGTGGTTTTATAAATAGGCCGGTTGTCAAAGTTATTGAATTGATTGGTCGTAAAGATCGCGGTGCTGTCATTTAAAGCTTGAATATCCCAGGCAAAACGCCCTATGGCTTCTTCTACTTGATGGTATTCCCAGGTTTGCCCGCCGTCGAGCGTTCGCATGACAACCGGGATGGCGTTTGCCGGTACGCTCGAAATATCGTAAAGGCTATCGGCTACTGCCCAAACGACATTGTCGTTCAATACCGATATGGATTTAAACTCAAAGTTGGCGGGTAATTGGTTGATAGATACGGGTTGCCAAGCATTTTGTCCGGATAAAACGGAGGCGGCAAGCAGGCAAAATGCCTGCAGCAGGGTAAGGTTTTTTTTCATAAAAGGTGGGTTGTGAAATGTGGTTTTAAATAATGAGATTCAACGTGAAGCGCTCAGTGGGTTAAAGTTTGTTGTGGGTGCGGATGGAGAAATCGGATACAAGGATATTGCGAATATTTTAAAAACCAAAATATAATATGTAAAAAATCCCGAACCTCGGTAATTAACCAAAGTTCGGGATGTGCTGTTTAATCAAAAAATAGCATTGGAAACACTGCTAATCAGGTTGACCCAAGCAGTGCCATAACAACACCTGAACCGTTATGTTCAGGCAAGGAGTTTAATCAGCAATACGACTCATACGCCGAACGCAGGTTGTCGGCAATGATTTGAGCGGAGCGGCCTTCAATGTGTCGGCGTTCCAGGAAATGCACCAGTTTGCCGTCTTTGAACAAGGCGATACTTGGAGATGAAGGCGGGTAAGGCGCCAGGAATTCGCGCACTTTGGCTGTAGCTTCCGTATCGACGCCGGCAAAAACAGTGTACAGTTTTTCAGGGCGTTTTTCGTTTTCCAGCGAAAGTTTTGCGCCCGGGCGGGCCATGGCTGCCGCGCAACCGCACACGCTGTTTACGACCACCAAAGCCGTACCTTCCTGGTTTTCCAATACTTTTTCTACCGCCTCCGGCGATTGCAGGGCTTCGAAGCCATAATCAGTCAGGTCTTTCGACATCGGAGTGGTGAGTGCGATCGGGTACATATTTTGAAGAATAATTGAATGTTAAGTTAGAGCGCGTATAACAGCAAGGATTATGAATTGTTCAATTGATTCAGCAGTTTTTTTGCTTCACGGCTCCGCGACGCACTGGCTTCGATTTTGAGCAATTCCGCTTTACAAGCTTCGTAATTGTTTTCTTTCAACCAGCTCAGCGCCAGATACCACCGCGCTTCGGTTTTCAACGCAGAAGCGCCTTCCGCAACCGGCTCCAGCACGGTGCGTGCATCTGCGGTACGGCCCGTTTCAATCAGGCAAATAGCCCGGGATAATTTAACAAGCAGGTTATCAGGTTCTTCCTGTTGAATCTGTTCCAGATTTTGCAAGGCTTTGGTATAATCGCCGGCAGCGAAAGCCGTTTCAGCGCTTGATTTCAATTGATCGGAAGCGCCTCTGACTGTGAGGGATAATGGCGCGTGTTGGGCATACTGTCGGTATTCAGGAGGGCCCGGGCGGTTAAAAAACCAAACTGCGCCAATCAGTAACACAACGCCTGCTGCAACCGCCATCCAGCGACCCCAGTTCACGCGCGCCCTCATGGGGTTACTGCCCCCTTCCGTAAAAAAATCCAAACCGACGCGTTTGAGGGTTTCCTGGAATGCTTGTCGCTGCTCATTTCTGCGCGGAAAGGCTTCCATATCGCGCCGCAAATTGAATTCGGTGGCGAATTCATTATCGTTCGCTACTCGTTCAAGCACCTGTCGCTCCGCTTCCGGAGGCAGTAAGCCGTTGAAATAATCGTTGAGTAGTGTAAAGTCTTTTTCGTTCATGACACTTTTTTTGGATTGGTTCGATTGTTCCGATTGATTCGATTGTTTCGATTGATTTAACTTCAAATTTTTCAGCGAAGCTGAAATTTTAAACTAATCGAATCATTCGAATCAATCGAACCAATCGAATCAATGATAAAACTCCGTTCTCCAGCGTTCAATGCAAGCATTTTTACGCCGGTAGAGGGTATCTACACTGTTCATTTGGAGTTGGACAGCAGCATCGCGCGGGGCGATACCCTGTGAAAGCAGGCTAAGGAGTTGGCGACACAAATCGCTGAGTTTTTCAAAAGCGCGGGCCAAACGGTCTTGACGCTGTTGCTCTGCAATGGCTTCTTCCGCAATGGATAACGTATCGCGGTCGTGTTCTTCCGTATATCGCCGCTCCTCTTCATTCCTTACCTCGCTGTCTTTGCTTTTTTGCCGAAGCCGGTCGATCCACTTCCTGGAACAGATCACATGCAGCAAAGCGCCAAGCGGACAAGTGAGTATAAAATCAGGGTTTTGCGCTTTTTCAAACAAGGCTGTCAGCGCCTCCTGAAAAATATCGCGCGCATCGTCGGCGCTGCCACCGCGCGATTGGATCCAGCGCAGCGTAGCAACCTGATGCTGCCGGTAAATTTCACGAATGAGCGATTCATCATTGCGCCGCAGGGCTTCAATATATCGATGGTCGGTGTGCATGTCGGTGGTATTTGAACTTTTGGGTCGGTGAAGACAGGGCGAAGATAGCGCTCGAATTTTTTTTTCCTCTATTGGGTAAGGTTTTTACGATCACCCGATTGTATGGATGTAACCGCATTTAATCCGACTCACCTTGCTAATGTTTAAAAAAGTATCTTATGAACTTTTCAACTCAATTCCCGACCACCTTGAAAAACCTTTTTTTACACCATCATATTTCTGTTCCTTCATTTCTCCAATTTTGCCCAAACCTTTCAAACGGCGGTCGGCTACGGATTCCCTACCGATGAACGCGGCGTTAGCGGCCTGATCACCAACGCCGGCGATTACCTAGTCCTCGCCGGAAATCAAC
>JAEUUR010000074.1 GCA_016787465.1 Saprospiraceae bacterium
AAAGTAGAAATTTGCCAACGCGCGTTCCGGGTTCTGACACAGGAGGTCGGTTTTTTACCCACAGATATCATCTTTGATCCAAATATCTTCGCCGTCGCCACCGGAATTGAAGAACACAACGAGTACGCGATAGCTTTCATTGAAGCAACTAAAATCATCAAAGCTACATGTCCAGGCGCTAAAATTTCAGGCGGTGTCAGCAATTTATCATTTTCATTCAGGGGAAATAATACGGTGCGCGAAGCCATGCACGCGGCCTTTTTGTACCATGCCGGGAACGCGGGCATGGATATGGGCATCGTGAATGCCGGCGCTTTGCCTGTATATGATCAGATACCCGCCGAGCTGTTGAATAAGATTGAGGATGTGTTGTTTAACAGACATGCCGGGGCCACGGAAGCGCTTGTTCAACTGGCCGAATCATTCAAAAAGTCGGGTGTGAAATCAATAGAAGAAGACCCCGCCTGGCGCGCCGGCAGTGTGCAGGAACGTATCACACATGCACTCGTTCGCGGCATCGATAAATACATCGAAACAGACGCTGAAGAGGCGCGCCTGTTGTTTGCAAGTCCGCTGGAAGTAATTGAAGGCCCTTTGATGGACGGTATGAATGTCGTCGGTGATTTGTTTGGTGCGGGTAAAATGTTTTTGCCACAGGTAGTTAAAAGCGCCAGGGTAATGAAACGCGCGGTAGCTTATTTGCAACCATTCATTGAAGCGCAAAAAAGTGGAGGCACCGGCGCTAAAGGAAAAATTCTGCTCGCCACCGTAAAAGGGGATGTGCACGATATCGGGAAAAATATTGTGGGCGTTGTTTTAGGTTGCAACAATTATGATATTGTTGATCTTGGCGTCATGGTTCCCGCAGATAAAATACTGCGTATGGCCAAAGAAGAAAACGTCGATGTGATTGGACTGTCAGGATTGATTACGCCATCCCTCGATGAAATGGTGCATGTGGCAAAAGAAATGCAACGCCTTGATTTTCAAGTACCTTTGTTGATTGGGGGCGCCACCACATCCAAAACGCATACGGCTGTCAAAATTGAACCGCATTACCATAATGCGCCGGTTGTACATGTACTGGACGCCAGTCGGAGCGTGGCCGTTACGAGCGCATTACTTACCCAAAACACATCTGATCATCAGTCCTTTGTGCAAGGCGTCAAAGCTGAATATGAAACGATCCGGCAACAGCGTGCAGGCCGTCAGGCAGGCAAGCAATATTTAAACCTGCAACAAGCGCGTGAAAACTGTCTGGTGATGGACTGGGAAAGATACAGTGCCCCTGTTCCTAAGTTTTTGGGAATCAAAGTGTTCGAACAATATCCGCTGAAAGAAATTGCCAATTTCATTGATTGGACGCCGTTTTTCCAAAGTTGGCAATTGGCAGGTAAATTTCCAGCAATCCTGAAAGACAGTGTAGTAGGGGAGGAGGCCACCAAATTGTACCAGGATGCTCAGGCAATGCTACAACGAATCATCGATGAAAAATGGCTGACAGCCAATGCAGTGATTGGTATATTCCCCGCATCCAAAAGCGAACATTGCGTGGATGATTTGTTGGTTTATGACCCTGCAACCGGAAATGCCCTTACAACACTTCACCATCTGAGGCAACAATCAGAAAAAGTAGCCGGGCAGCCTAATTATTGTTTGTCTGACTTTATAGCTCCGGCCGTTTCAGGAAAGCCGGTCGATTATCTGGGCGCTTTTGCAGTGACGGCAGGGATAGGAATCGAAACATGGCAGGCTAAATTTGAGGCAGATCACGACGATTATTCCGCCATCCTGCTCAAATCATTGGCCGACCGTTTGGCAGAGGCCCTGGCAGAATTGATGCACCATAAGGTGAGGACTGAACTTTGGGGGTATGCTTCAGGCGAAAACCTTGACAATCAGTCGCTTATCGAAGAAAAATACGTTGGAATTCGCCCGGCGCCGGGTTATCCCGCTTGTCCGGAACATACCGAGAAACGAACAATTTGGTCGTTGCTGCAACCCGACAAAACAGCAGGTATTCAACTTACAGAAAGCTGCGCCATGTATCCGGCGGCTGCGGTGAGCGGCTGGTATTTCAGTCACCCGGAATCCAGGTATTTTGGACTGGGGCAAATTGGAAAAGACCAGGTAGCGGATTATGCCGTAAGGAAAGGGATGGCCTTGGAAGAAGCAGAACGGTGGTTAGGGCCGGTATTGAATTATTAATCACCTCAGTTTTGATTCACCATTACTTCAACAGCCCCTGAAATAGCCAATTAGCGACGGCCTGGCGATTGTTTTTCAATACCAGACGTTGTTGATCCCAATCATTTTTGATGTTCGCTAATTCGATATATACAGCTTTCGGAGCAGTTGTCTCTTTCAGCGTCAATAAACTGCGTGAGGAAACGGTTCCATTGTAACCTCTTTGCCCCCTCAAACGCAGGTACTTGTTCAAAAAAGTTTGATGCAGCTTTTCTGCCACCGCTTTACTGGCGTCGCTCTCGGGGCGGTAATAAAAAAACACATCCGTTTTCGTGTCATGGCTGCGCGAGTCAACGTGGATTTCCACAATAGTTTGATCGGTAACGCCAGCTTTCAAATGTTTTTCAGTCATTTGATTGATGAAATCTGTTCGTTGAAGCAGGCGTTCTTTTTGATCGAGTGGGATGGTGAGATTGCCCCAAACCACTTCGTCCTTATCACATTTCAGGTAAGCATCATCCCGAATACCGTCATTTGGGTCTCTTACAACCATGTAGGCTGTAGCGCCGTGGCTAAGTAACAAACGCAACAAACGTAACGTTACATCATAGGCATATTCGTCTTCACAAAGTGTATTACCAGCTCGTTTGCCTTGCGCGCCAACATCAGGGCCGCCATGCCCGCTGATGAGGTAAAATACCCTGCCTTTTAATCGCTGATCGACCAATGGAGTTTGGGCATAAGCTTTCCCAAAAATTGAAAAGTTTCGTGTGCCTTTTGACAAACTCATTTCTCCATGTAAGCCAACGATGGCTGCCGAAGGTTTTGCTTCAGTGGTTGGTTTGGTTTTAGACGCCACTACAGTTTTAATTTCCGCTTCTTCGGGGCATTCCAGTTCATGAGCCGGTACCCAAAGCCGTTTGTTGTCTATAAAACTTTCAGGCCGAAGGCCTTCCTGTTGAGCGGTTTTGTTAAAACTTTCAATGCGTTTTGCGGCTTTCCAATCTTCAATGCCCAGGCTGCTTCGGATACTTTTCCCATTGTATGCTGCGACACAAATGGGAAGTTTGTAACTGTTTTCCGGCTTTAGTTTGGATTTTTGTTCAAGGTTATTGATCTTGCAG
The DNA here is from genome assembly GCA_016787465.1 of Saprospiraceae bacterium. GTDB lineage: Bacteria > Bacteroidota > Bacteroidia > Chitinophagales > Saprospiraceae > M3007. The sequence goes on from JAEUUR010000074.1 coordinate 3,312, forward strand.
AACATACTGATGTTGCAATCAAAATCGGCCAGACCGTACCTGGATAACAAGCCAAGGACATTGTCGCCGGGTTGAGCAATGGCAGTGAGGTAGTTTTTTTGCCAATCAGTTTTTTGACTTTGCAGCGACTGAATGGGTAGAAGAAACAATAAAAGCAGTTTTAATATATCAGGGCTTGTGCGCATGCGTTGTTATGGTTTCAACTGCAAAAATAAGAAGAATGAGAAAGAGAATTTTAATTGCAGAACAAAAGTATCAGGCGGCGGTTGAACAACTGCTTCAAGAAATGAGCAGATACCCGTTTGATCGTTTAAACAAGAAACCCGAAAATGGGGGCTGGTCGGCAGTGCAGACTGCATACCACCTGATTCTGGCGGAGGAAGTCGGCTTGAGATATGTTGAAAAGAAATTGAGTTTTGGCGACGATTTTGAAAAAGCCGGTTGGCGCGCATCTTATCGCTCCTTCCTATTAAACCTGGCGCTGATTCTTCCCCTTCGTTTCAAAGCGCCTAAGGCTACCGCAACGGAAAATTTGCCTCAGCAAGCCAATTTTGAAGAAATGGAACAGCGTTGGAAAACAATCAGAGCTTCCTGGCAACACTTCCTGGAGGCGCTACCGGAACCGCTGCTGGATAAAGCAGTTTACAAACACCCCAGGGTAGGAAAAATTGGTTGGCTTCATTTGTTGTCGTTTTTGAAGCTTCATCTTTCACGCCATCAACAGCAAATCCGCAAAGCGTTGAATAACAACGCAGAATCTTAATTTGCAGGTTTCTCAACCATCAGTTCCTGAGCTTCTGCAACTACTTTTTTCAGGTGTTCCAAATCAATGCTGATCAGGCGCAGGTCTTTTTCGTAAGTGGCAGCGTCGACGCCATGCATTTCAAAAACCTGGGCATAATACACTTTGAGCAGGCTGTCTTTGGAATACCCGGCAAGCCCGGTAGTGGCAGCTTCGGCAACATACAAATCAGCCATTATCCGCGCCAGTTTTGTGTCGGTTTGGCTGGGCCGCTCTTCCTTTTTACCTGAACATGAGAGGAAGAAAATCGCAACTATTCCGGTGAAAATGTGTAATCGCATCAGAGCACTTCTTTTGGGAAATAACATGCAACGACTTTGGAATTTCCCTCGTAGAAAGATTGCCACGAGTCGGCGTCGGATTTGATTTTGACAACGCCGCAAGTTGGTAAATTGTCAATAAAATCTTCAGTAAATCGGTTAGCCACCTCGGTAAAAGTCGGATTGTGTCCAAATACCACCACGGTGTCTGCCGTATCTGGTAAACTACTGATCAATCGTACGATTTCCATGGGAAAGGCCTCATAAATGGATGCCTCACGCACGATTTTTTCTGGATTTATATGAAACGCTTCTGCAAAATAAATCGCTGTGCTGATGGCTCTTTTTGCCGGACTACTTACCAAAAGATCGGGCATTTCACCTTGTTTGGCTAATAATTGACCCATTTTGGGGGCATCATGCAAGCCTCTTTCATTCAATGGCCGGTCAAAATCTCTCAACCCCGGATTGTCCCAGCTGGATTTGGCATGGCGAACTAGAAAAAGTGTTTTCATCACACAAAGATAAGGGGATTGTGTCGATTGTTCCGATTGATTCGATTGTTCCGAATATTCGATTGGTATGATTTTCAAAAATTCTGTGAAATCCAAAAATCCCCCAAATCCGCGATTCAAGCCGCGTTTTTCGAATGATTCGGGTAATTAACAAATAAAGACAATCGAAAAATCGATACAATCGAATCAATCGGAACAATCGTATCAATTCCCATATCTTTAGGGTTTTATTTTGCATGAAACTTTGGCTAAAAGATTTTGAACACAATATCAGTCCTGCTACTTGGGAGGCTGCAGAGTCATTGAGTTTGAAGGGGGGGGTTAAAAACTTGCGTGAGATAGAAACCCATTTTTGGGTGGCACGGGTGGAAACGGAAGATGCAGTATATGAAACGGAAATAATCATTACGCCGAATAAAATTAAGGCGTATGCTTGTGAATGTTTTACGCCTGGCCGGCGGCTTATGTGCGCACACATTGGCGCTACACTGTTGAAAATCAGACAGTTTTTGGAGCAGCGTCTGGAAGATCGAAAGGCAAAAGCCGAAGCTGCCCGTTCCAACGAAATCAGCCGGTTAACCGTACAATCGGTGCTGGAAAATGCAACATTCGAATCACTGGTGGCATTTGTAAAAGATTATGCCCGACGAGACCGGGATTTTTCCCTTGCGCTTAAAACCTGGTTTGCCTCCTTTGTGACGGATGCAAAAAATCCATATTTGCTGGTGCTGGATTCTGTAATGCCCAAACCTTCGTTGCTGAAAAGCTTGAGGGACCCGGATTTCAGGCGCCTGCGAAAAGCCCTGGATGGTCTGGAATCACAACTGAACAAGTACAAAACTGAAGCCAATTATTACGGCATTTATCAAATTTCCTGCGCCATACTCGAACGGATTGTGCCTTTTAGTGATAAAATGGAGGGCAACCGGAAAGAAACCCTGATGCATTTTTCCCGACTTGCTTTCCAAATGCTGACCGGCATTGAAAAAGAACATTTGTCGAATGAGCTTCAGGAATCCACCTGGGATTTTATTTTTGGAATTGGAATGTCTGGCGCTTTGGATGCAGAATTGCGAAAACAAGCGATCAGCTTTTTGACCATAACCAAAAATCCTAAGGAAAACCTGCTTAAAGTCAGAAAGATCTATGATGCAACACCTTTTCCCGCACCTCCGTTTTTATTGCACCTTTTTATTGCGGGACTGGCAGTTGCCGACATGCCTGCTGCCGCTCCCAAGGTGTTGGAAGATTATAAAATCCAGCCCGATTTGATCCGTGAGGTGATTTTACAACTTTATTACCTCAACCATTGGGAGGCTGTGACCTATACTACTGAACATTTTTTAAATGCAGACATTTTTGCAACCAGACAGCGGCTCGAATTGGAAGAAATATTGCTCTACATTGCCGTAAAAACAGGTGATAAAGAGCGCCAGTTACGCCTCTTAAAACAGAAGTTTGTTCAATCAGGACACATGGATTTATTCCGGCGGCTGAAAGAGGCGGCCGGAGAATCATGGCTTGTCGTGCGGAATACACTGATGGAAGAGCTGAAAACGAACGGATCAATACCGCTTCTGGCAACTGCATTGGCATCGGAAGATCAGTTGGAAGAATTGGCTCAATTGCTTGAAAATGAAGGTACCCTTCCATTACTACAAAGACATGAGGACCTTTTTTTATCCCGCCAGCCGGCATTTGTTGGCGACCGTTATTTGAAACTACTCAGCCAATACCTGGATGAACACTTTGGAGTTCCGGCAGCCGTTTATGTGCGGCAACGTATTGGCGAACTTTACAACAAAGGGCAGCATGAACTCGCATGGTCAGTAGCAAGGCAAATCATCACACAATATGTTGAACGCACTTACTTGCTTGAAGAGTTGGCTGCTATATTTCCTAAAGCCAAACGAAAATCCTTGACAATATGAAAGTAGAACTTTGGGCAATTGGTAAAACCAATGAAAAATACCTTGAAACAGGCATTGAGATTTTTGAAAAACGGTTAAGTCATTATTTGCCTTTCAAGTTCATGATTTTGCCGGATGTCAAAACCAAGTTGAAAGATCCCGAATTACTAAAAACAGAAGAAGGAAAAATGTTGCTTGCTCGTTTGCAGCCGGATGATCACCTGGTTTTACTGGATGAAAACGGAAAAGAATTCAGTTCGGTAGGTTTATCGGAGTGGTTGGAAAAACGTTTAGCCGGTCATGGGAAAAAAATGGTTTTTGTAATTGGTGGCGCATTCGGATTTTCGCCCGATGTTTATGCCCGCGCTCATGAAAAACTGGCGTTGTCAAAATTGACTTTTAGCCACCAAATGGTGCGACTTTTCTTTTTGGAGCAGCTTTACAGGGCTATGACCATCCTGAAAAATGAGCCTTATCACAACAATTGAACCGCTGAAATCGAAGTCTTAACATGTATATTACCTACATCATCATCGGATTTACGTGCGTAGTTTCCTTTCTTGCCTTTAACGACCGTCATTTGTTTGTTAAATTGCAGCATTGGCCCTATGAGGAAAAGCGTACCGGCGAACATTTTCGGTGGTTAACCGGAGGTTTGCTGCACGCCAACTGGATGCACCTTATTTTCAATATGGTGACCTTGTATTTTTTTGGAATAGGCGTAGAAGGCTGGTTCAGGTCTCATTTTCCGGAGATGGGTGTCACACTTTATCTGTTGTTTTACCTGGCAGCAATAGTAGCAGCGTCATCTGCTACCTATTTTAAATACAAGGATTCTCCATCTTTCGCTAGCGTAGGCGCTTCGGGGGCCGTGGCTGCGGTGCTTTTTGCTGCAATCCTGCTTCATCCTACCGGGGAAATTTATTTTATATTCCTCCCAATCCCTATCAAATCTTTCATTTTTGGAATACTTTACCTCTGGTATAGCGCCTACGAGGCAAAACAGGCCAGGGATAACATCGACCACACGGCCCACTATTACGGCGCTTTGTTCGGTTTTTTCGCTCCTTTGATCCTCGAACCTTCTCTGTTTCCAAGTTTCATTTCAGAAATCACCGACTGGTTTCAATCGTTTTAATTACGAATTGAACAGATTATTAGATTACTCGGAAATTTAAACAATCGGAACAATCGGAACAATCGAATCAATCGAAACAATCCTTTACCTTTGCGCCTTCCTGGCCCTGTAGTTCAATGGATAGAATGGAGGTTTCCTAAACCTTAGATATGGGTTCGATTCCCGTCGGGGCTACCACTTAAAAATAACTCTTTGTAAAATCCCGAATTAGGGATTTTACAAAGAGTTACAGGAGTGACAAAAGTTACAGGAGTTTTATGAAACACGCTTGTCACTCCTTGTAAAGAACCTAACCATAGCTGCTGCATATTGGACACGTCTCAGGATCATGGCCCCTTGCCGGACAATACTTCCGTCCGAAATAAATAATCTGCAAGTGCAGTTTGTTCCAGCTTTCCTCCGGAAACAAGGCTTTTAAATCCCGCTCCGTTTGTTCTACATTTTTACCGCTACTCAATCCCCAGCGGGCCGCAAGACGGTGAATATGGGTATCTACCGGGAACGCCGGAACGCCAAATGCCTGTGACATGACCACAGATGCAGTTTTGTGCCCAACACCGGGCAAGGCTTCCAGGTCTGCAAAGTTATCGGGTACATGGCCGCCGTGTTTTTCCAGCAAAATGCTCGACAAACCGCTGATCGCTTTGGATTTGGCCGGTGATAACCCACAGGGTTTGATGATTTCCCGGATTTCCTCTACCGATAGTTTTGCCATGTCGGAGGGGGTGTCTGCCTTGGCAAACAGAATCGGTGTCACCTGGTTCACACGTTCGTCGGTGCATTGTGCCGACAGCAACACCGCAACCAACAAGGTATAAGCATCGCGGTGTTGCAGTGGAATTGGCACTTCCGGAAACAACTCATCCAGTATTTTGTGAATAGCAGCCGCTTTTTCTTTTAACTTTTTATCGGCCATACTTACATAATTGCTTTTTCAAACCGCTCCGCAGCAACCTTCCAGTTGATCAGGTTGTAATAGGCGGTGATGTAATCCGGCCGTTTGTTTTGATATTTCAGGTAATAGGCGTGCTCCCAGACATCCAATCCCAGCACTGGGGTTCCGGTTTGTTTAACAACCTGAAGCATCAACGGGTTGTCCTGGTTGGGGGTGGTTGAAATAAACAGTTTTTTATCGGCGCCCACACTCAGCCAAGCCCAGCCTGAGCCAAAAACACTTTTGGCTGCGTTGGTAAACTGTTCTTTGAATTTGTCGTAAGAACCGAATGATTGATCGATAGCTGTTGCCAGGTTTCCGCTGGGTATGCCGCTTCCTCCGGGAGCAATTGACTGCCAGAAAAAACTATGATTCCAGTGGCCGCCGGCATTGTTTCGTATTTTTTTATCGGCATCGGATGTCGAAATTCGAGCGATGATGTCGTTCAGTTCATAATCGGCGTAGATGGTATCTTTTACGGCATCGTTCAGGTTGGTCACATACGCATTGTGGTGTTTTCCATGATGAATTTCCATCGTCAATTTGTCGATATGCGGTTCCAGGGCAGCGGTTTCATAGCCCAACGCAGGAAGTGTAAATGGGCCGCTTCTGCGTTTGGAAGGAGGGGGTAAAGGGGGCGGCGGGTTGTTTTTTACGGCTGTTGAACAAGCTTGTAAAAAGGAAGAGCCGGCAGCTGCCAGTCCTAAAAAAAAGCCGGTCTTGAGAAATGTTCTTTTTTCCATTGAATTATCTTTTTGCGTTGAATGGTTTGATGGAGCATGCAAAGGTCGTATAATGATGAATTTGTTCAATCAAGGTAAGATGAAAAATTGAGAATGCTCCAAATACCCAAGGAATTCGGCTAAAGCGTTATTTTTGCAATTCAACCACCCTTTAAGCACGCCAATTCCGTAATGAGCCAAACACAAAAAATCACCACCACAGCTGTTGAAGACGAGTCAATGTTCCTGCTGCCCGATCAGGAGGGAGATGAGGCGCCGGCAAGCGAGGACTATTATGAGCGACATGAAATTATAGCTGATAAACAACAGACGCTCATACGCCTGGATAAATTTTTGATGGACCGGCTAGCGAACAGATCGCGCAGCAAGGTTCAAAATGCCATTAAAGCAGGTTCCGTAACGGTTGATGACCGGGAGGTGAAACCCAACTACAAAGTAAAACCAGGCAATACCATTCAAATCGTATTGCCAAAATCTGTAGAAGATGCATTTGAAATTCTGGCCCAGGATATTCCATTGGATATAGTTTATGAAGACGAAGATGTGATGATTGTCAACAAACCGTTCGGGTTAGCCGTGCATCCGGGCGTCGGTATTCCAAACGGAACTTTGGTAAATGCCGTAGCTTGGCACCTGCAACAACAGGCCGATGCATTACCTGTGAAGGATGGCAATAATCCGGATCGAGCAGGTATTGTACACCGGATTGACAAAGACACAACCGGGTTGATGGTGGTTGCTAAAAATGAATACGCCATGACTCATTTGGCCAATCAATTTTTCCATCATACCATCGAACGCAGGTACCAGGCATTGGTTTGGGGAAACCTGGAAGAAGATGAAGGTACGGTTGAAGCAAACATCGGACGCAACCCTAATGACCGGAAATTGTTTATGGTATTTCCGGAAGGTGAAGACGGTAAATGGGCCGTGACCCATTGGAAGGTTATTGAAAGGTTTTATTATGTAACCCTGGTTGAGTGCCGCCTCGAAACAGGCCGTACACACCAAATACGCGTTCACATGAAATCAATCGGCCATACGCTTTTTGGCGATCCCAGGTATGGCGGAAATCAGATATTAAAAGGAACCATTTTTTCGAAATACAAGCATTTCGTAGAAAATTGTTTAAAATTGATTCCGCGTCAGGCACTTCATGCCAAAGTGTTGGGTTTTACACATCCAAGAACCGGCCAACATATTCGTTTTGAGTCCGCACTGCCCGACGATATGCAGCAAGTCATTGAAAAGTGGCGAACCTACTTGCAATCCCGCAAAGAAGTAGAATAATTATGCAATCCTCCCATCCGTATATTAAAAACGAGCTTCTTGAAGCATTGCACGAGCCAACCCGTATCGTGTTTATTGTCAACCCCAAAGCAGGCACTAACCTTCAAAAGAACATTGTTACCACCGTAGAAAAACATTTGAACCATCGCCGTTTCATCTATGGCATTTGGCCTACAGAAGGGCCGGGTCATGGGTATAAATTGGCTCAAAAAGCCATCGCTGAAGGGTATGAAATTGTGGTAGCAGTGGGTGGCGACGGCTCTATCAATGAAATTGCATCTGCGCTCATCAATACAAAAGTTGCCTTGGGTATCGTGCCCGCCGGTTCCGGAAACGGGCTTGCTATGCACCTGGGTTATGGCAGAGAAATTTCGCGTGCTGTGAAATTGCTCAATTCGGCAGAAGTGCGCCTGATGGATGTGGGTTATATGAATGATCGACCGTTTTTTAATGTGGCAGGAATTGGTTTTGATGGGCTGGTTTCAAACATGATGAAAAACAGTGGAAAAAGAGGCTTTTTACCTTATTTCTTAAAATCAGTTGAGGCTGGTTTAACATACAATGCGGTGGATTGCACCATCTATGTCGATGACCAGATCATGGAAGAACGTTGTTTTGCCATTGCCATCGCCAACGGCCCGATGTACGGATATAATGTTCAAATTGCTCCGGATGCTAAAATAGATGATGGATTGTTTGAGGTCGTACTTTTAAAAGATGCGCCTCGCTGGCAATATTTCGCAGCAGTGCCTGCCACCCTGAACGGAAAAATTTACGAAGCAAGTTTTGTCCGGCATTTTACCGCGAAAAGTATCAAAGTAGTCGCTAATCAACCATTATTTGTCCATGTAGACGGCGAAGGTATCGAATTAAATGAGCCGCTCGAATTCACAATCAAACCCAAGGCATTGCACTTATTGGCGCCTGCCTCCCTTTCTTGAAACATGAGCAACAAAATTAACCTCGGCGGACTTGTGTTTTCCACCGACCCGAATTTCAAACTCAACGAAGATCCTGAACCGGTTGCCGATTTGGAAAAAGCCAAACAAGTATTGCGCATTTGGCTGGAAAGAGGCAAAGGCGGAAAGGAATCGACGGTTATCAAAGGTTTTGTGGGCTCCGACGACAGTCTGGCTGCCCTGGCTAAAACCATCAAAAACAAATGTGCCGCAGGCGGAAGCGCTAAAGATGGCATCATCATCGTTCAAGGTGATCACCGGGATAAAGTACTTAAATTGCTGACTGAAGCGGGCTATTCCAATGTGAAAAAAGCCGGGGGTTGAGCTTTCGGATTTGTTTCGATTATACTTCGCGCTGTGTGGTTATGAAAGCAGCCTGCGGCTAAAGCATTGGTTAACAACGCGAAGTATCAAAACCGCTTTGCGTTGACTATAAATATTTCTATGCATGAAAAATATTGCACGATTGCCGTGGATAACGCTGCCACTCCTGTTGTCTGTGGTCATCATGGCTTGCGATCCGTCTAAAAAAATAAGCGGACCTGCGCCCACTAAGCCAACCAAACCCATACCCGGCCGTCCGGAACCCATCGACACGGTTCGTTGGACGCCCAACACCGGAAAGCCGCCCATCAAAAACGACCCGAACAAGCCGGGCCCTCGACCTGCCACCGGAGATACCTATCACATCGGATTTTTATTGCCCTTTTTAACCAATCAGGCAGCCGGAACAACCGTGCCTGAAAAAAGTAGACTTGGATTGCAATTTTATGCAGGCGCTAAAATTGCCCTTGAAAAAATATCGGCTGAAGAAGGGATCAACCTGATAGCGGATGTTTGGGATACACAATCAACCGACGCCGACTTTCAAAATTTGCTGAACAATACGCCACGGTTGCAAAAACCGGCTTTGTTCATTGGCCCGGTGCGAAGCACGCATGTTGAGATTTTTGCCGAATGGGCAAAAGCAAGGAGAAAAATTGTGCTGTCGCCGGAGTCGCCAAACAGTGATTTAACAAAGGATAATCCGGATTTTATTCAACTTAATCCATCTTTGCAAGCACATTGCGAAGTAATAACGAGGTATGTGCGGCAAAAAAACAAAGCGGATGCAGTAACGCTGGTTTGCCGCCAGAAAGAAGCAGACCGACTTGCTTTTTTCCAACAAGCCAATACCTCTGTTGGAGGCACAACCAGCCTGACAGAGTTGATCATGCCTGATGAAACCCTGAATTTTGACAAGGCTGATCTCCGAAAGTACCTCAAGCCGGGTCGGAACAATGTATTTGTATTGCCATCCTGGTCGAGCCAGGATTTTGTAATGGCTTTCTTGCGTAAACTGAAAGAAGTAAAAGGCAGTAATCAAGTGGAAGTGTACGGTATGCCTCAATGGAAAACATTTGAAAGCATCGATGCCGAGTATTTTACATCGCTAGGCGTACATATCAGCGCTTCTTCCTGGATTGATTATCAGGATCCACGTGTAAAAGCTTTTCAGGACAAATTTTATGAAAGCACCGGCACAATTCCAGATGAGGATGCCTTTAACGGTTACGATGTGACGCTTTTCGCGGCATCCATGCTCGTGAAGTATGGATTGTCATTTCCCGATAAATTGGGAAGAGAAAATTTTTCAGGATTGCACGGCGACTTCAAATTTGCCAAAGTGAATTCGGAAGGTGCAGACAGCCCCGGGGGAGCAACCGATTATTGGGAGAACAAGTATGTGCATATCCTGAAGTTCGGCAAATCGGGTTTTGTGCCGGTTGCACATTAACCGGCCATGATATCCTCGATATATTGAAGTACCTCCTCCCGTCCGATCCTGTATTGGGAGGAAGTGATGAAGTGCAGAGGCAGGTTTTCCCAATGTTCACTCAGCGCATCCAGGAACATTTGCACATGTTTTTCAAGCAGCGCCTTGCCGATGCGATCGCTTTTGGTAAATAAAATCGCAAATGGAATTTCGAATTCACCCAGCTTATTAATGAAATCAAGGTCAATGGATTTGGGGGGCAGATTGGAATCTATGAGTACAAATGCAAGTGCGAGTTGTTGACGTTTCATCAGATAACCGTTAATCATTGTTGTCAGGTTATCCTGTTCTTTTTTAGAAACTTTGGCAAAGCCGTAGCCCGGCAAATCCACTAAATGCCAGTTGTTGTTGATCAAAAAGAAGTTGAGCAAACGCGTTTTACCTGGCGTGCCGGAAACTTTTGCCAGGCCTTTTTTGCCGGTCAGCATATTGATCAATGAAGATTTACCGACGTTAGAACGACCAATGAAGGCAAACTCAGGTTGGTGGGTGTCGGGGCACATACTAACCCTCGGATAGGAAGCAACGAAATTGGCAGATTGAATGACCACAGAAAGTGTTTTGTTTGAGCGCCAAAGGTAGGGATATCGATGCTTTAAGTGTCTCCTTTACGGAACTTGTCATGAATTGTTTTTTAAAGATTTACGCACAATGAAAAAAACTGTCTGGATACTATTTGCGGTATTGAGTGTTGCTATTGGTTTTTATCCCATGATGTATTTGTTGTCCGGCGAGCCGGTGGGTGTGCTTTCCGGCGAACATGGGAACCTGTTAAATTTCCCCTTTTGGAAACTGGGATTCTACTGTCACATTACTTTTGGTGGAATTGCTTTGCTTTCCGGGTGGTCGCAGTTCAATCGATCGTGGAGAAATAAATGGCCCAGACTCCATCGGCAATTGGGTTTGATTTACGTAATCAGTGCCTGGTTAAGCGGATTGGCAGGTTTTGGCATCGGTTTTTATGCCATGGGCGGTACAATATCGCAGACAGGATTTGTGCTGCTTGGAATGTTTTGGTTGTTAAGCACCACCATTGCCTACCTGAAAATCAGACAAAAACAGATTGATGACCATGAAAAATGGATGATATTCAGCTATGCGGCCTGTTTTGCCGCCGTGACGTTGCGTTTATGGCTTCCGATCCTGATATGGATGTTTGACGGTAACTTTTTGCCGGCCTACCGGGTCGTTGCCTGGTTATGCTGGGTTCCCAACCTGCTGTTTGCTGCATGGTGGAACAGCCGGAAACCCTCACCGGTTATTGGATAAAATTAACGCCCTGTGTTAGCATCCGGTTAAAAACGGTGATTTTGGTCAACGATGCACACCAAGCCTCGGGTGGCTGCCGTTTTGGGTTAAAATCAAACGCACCACACCATCATGAAAAATCATTCAATCGTGAAACAACTTCTTTTTGCTTGCTGCGCGCTTCTTTCTTTCCAACAAGCTCAGGCACAATTTTTTAACTTTGGTTTAAAAGGCGGCCTGAACACTCAGATCAATAAACCTGAAGATATCATTCAAATCGGCAACGACGACGGTGAGTTTAACCTGGGCGTAGATCACCTCAGCTTCGGTACACAATTCGGTGCGTTCATGCGGTTTGGGAACCGGTTTTTTATTCAGCCGGAGGTGCTGTTCAATTCCAATAAAACGGATTATAAAATTGGAGAGTCCAGCGTAGGTGAAGTGATCAAAAATGAAAAATATCAATACCTCGATATTCCGGTGATGGTAGGATTCAAGCTAGGCCCGGTACGTATTCAGGGTGGCCCGGTCGGACACTACTTTTTGAATTCAAAATCTGAACTCACAGATTTTAACGGCTATGAAGCACGTTTCAAACAAATGACATGGGGGTATCAAACCGGTTTGAGTATTGGGTTCGGCCGCTTGTCGGTGGATGCGCGTTATGAAGGGAATTTCAGCAAATTTGGCAATCACATTACCTTTTTCGGCGATCAATACCAATTTAGCAGCACGCCAGCCCGCTTCATCCTGGGAGTCAATTTTGCCTTGATCAAGTAATCGTAATCCACCGCGGATTTTAAACACGACTTTGTCAGCGTGGCAGCCGTAGCGGCTGTCACGCTTTTTCTTTATGTAGGGTATCAATGAGTAGTCGGGTCGCTTTTGCCCGGTGACTGATCTGATTTTTTACATCATCACCCAATTCAGCAAACGTTTGGTCGTAACCTTCCGGCATAAAAACAGGGTCGTAGCCAAATCCTTTGTCTCCCTTCTTTTCAATTGTAATGGTTCCTTTGCAAATCCCTTCCAGCAATATTTCTTCATCACCACGGAGCAAGGCAATGACAGTTCGGAACTGGGCGCTGCGATCTTGAGCGCTTTCCAGATTTTTGAGTAGCAATGAAATGTTTGCATCCGGGTCGCGGCTTTCACCTGCGTAACGTGCGGTGTGTACGCCCGGCGCGCCCGCAAGGGAAGTAACCTCCAGGCCAGTGTCTTCCGAAAAGCAGTCGAACCCAAAATGTTGTTTCACATAACGGGCTTTGAGTAGGGCATTGCCTTCCAGGGTGGGTTCTGTTTCTTCAATGTCTTCAAAACAACCGATTTCCTTGAGGGTCTTTACTTCGTATCCTGGGCCTAAAATCTGTTCGATCTCCCGGGATTTATGAGGGTTGTTAGTAGCAAAAACTAGGGTGTGCCGCATGGATTGAATTTGGCTGGCTTGAATGAAATTACTTGGCAAATACTTCCTCCGGATTGGAAAAAGCCTTGAATTCCAGCGGGTTGCCGCTGGAATCGAACACAAACATCGTCCATTGTTCACCCACTTTACCTTCGTATCGCAAATACGGTTGGATGAGGAATTGCACCTGGGCGGATTGAAGTTTTTCTTTCACCTGGTGAAATTCATCCACCGTTACCAGGCATCCGAAATGCGGAATTGGAACCCGAATACCGTCGACATGGCCGCAAAAATCCAGCTCTGGCATTTCGGCGCTGATGTGCGCCGACATTTGATGTCCGAAAAAATTGAAATCAATCCAGGTATCGGTGGAACGGCCTTCCTGGCAGCCCAGCAAATTGACGTAAAATGCCCGGGTCGATTCAATTTCTTTCACTTTGAAAGCGTAGTGGAATGGGTGCATAGGTGGTGGATTTAGAAGAGATGGACGACAAAGATAGTTGGAAAAAAGGTCTTAAGTCATTTGTAGAAATCGTACACCAATACAAAAAGCACAAGAAGCCACCTCGAATGTACACCTGTCCGGAAGGAAATTTTTATTTCTCTGAATTGCGTCCTGAAATGGGGCGCCGTAAACATTGACTGAGGCCAAAGTGCTACATGCTGCATGTGCGTCAAGGAGCTAAATTGGGTTGTGTGTTATAGACGGGCAGGCTAGAGTGTTTAAAGTGGAGTAGCGCTTGGTGAAAAGGGTGTCTCCTTGAAACCTGCTTTATTGGGAGAAGCAATTAACAAAAAACAAAACCCCTCATAACCA
>JAEUUR010000081.1 GCA_016787465.1 Saprospiraceae bacterium
TATCGAATTACGCCCTTGCAGGGCTTGTATGGTTATTTCCATCGGAAATTCCAGGAAATACTTGGTACGATGCCGAACAGGGAGGTTTTCACGGCTTCGGTGGCGCCGGGCGAGGTTTCGCTTTCCCGGAAATCGATGGAAAATGCATTTTTGCGGTTGTAGACATTGTACACGGAGAAGTTCAGGTCGCTCGACCAGTGTTTTTTGTCTTTGAGGAACCAGGTCAGGCCGAGGTCGAGGCGGTGGTAGTCGGGCATTCGATCGCCGTTTCTACCGGAGTAGAGGGTAACGATCTCACCGTCGACTTCATATTTTCCCGTAGGGAACGTCACGGCGTCGCCCGTGTAATACACCCAGTCGAAAGCGGCGGTCAGTCGCGGTGTAATTTGGTAGGTTCCGACCACAGAGATGGCGTGGGTACGATCCTGCCGGGCGGAGAACCAAGCTCCGTTGTTGATATCATCGAACTGGCGTTCCGATTTGGAAAGGGTGTAGGAGAGCCAGCCGGTGAAATCGCCCTTGCTTTTTTTCAGGTAAAATTCGGCTCCATACGCGCGCCCGCGCCCGAACACCAGTTCCGCTTCGAGGTTGGGGTTTAAAAACGTCTCGGCGCCGTCTTCATAATCCACCTGGTTGAGCAGGTTTTTGTAATAGGTTTCGATGCTGAACTCCCAGGCGTTGTCGGCAAAGTTTTGAAAATATCCGAGTGCCCATTGGTCGCCGATTTCAGGCTTGACCAGCGGTGTCGACGGATACCAAATATCGGTTGGCGTGCCGGAGGTTGAATTCGACAACAGGTGCAGGTATTGGTAGGTACGGTTGTACGAGGCTTTTAACGAACTGCGGTCGTTGAGCATAAACGTGGCGTTGGCCCTGGGCTCGAAACCCAGCCAGGAATGGTAAAAATCACCTTTGTTGTGATTTTCAACGGATGTGATCTCATCAAATTGATCGTAGGTTTTCACTTCAAAGGGGCCGACGTTGCTGAAGGTGCTCAACCGCACGCCATAGTACAGCGACAACCGGGATGACACTTTCTGCTCATTGTCTATATACAGGCCGGTTTCCAGGGCTTGCTGCTGCGGCACATCGGCGCTCATGTCTTCCGTTTCGGGGTTGTCGTCGTCTGAAACAAAGCGGCCGGGTTTAAAAACATGGTAGATGGTGTTCCAGCCGAATTGAATCGAGTTGGTTGGATTGACGTACCAGTTGAAGTCCTGTTTCAGGTTATAATTGAAAATGCCGGAAGAAAGGTTGATGGCCGTTCCTGCATTATCGACGCCGAAACCGTAATCGAAATCGCTGTAAATCAACGAGGTGTTTGAAAAAAGTCGATCGTTAAAAATATGGTTCCAGCGCAAGGTGCCGGTGGTGTTTCCCCAATCGAGGCCCACCCTGGAAAGTTGGAATATATCGCGGCCGAAGTAGCCGCTGAGGAACAAGCGGTCTTTTTCCCCGAATTTATAGTTGGCTTTGGCGTTAAAATCGTAGAAATACAGGGTTGTTTCATCGAAGTTGGAATCGGCGGCTTTCAGGATGAGGTCGGCGTAGGTGCGGCGGCCAGAAAGGATGATGGAGCCCCCCTGTTCGGAGGCTGTATCGAACCCCAGCGGCGCTTCTACGGTCAGGCGGGAGGAGATCAAACCGATACCTCCCGATACCTCCGGTGATTTTGAGTTGCCGTTTTTCATACGAATATCGAGTACGGAGGAAATTCTGCCGCCGTATTGGGCCGGAATGCCGCCTTTGTAGAGTTTTACATCCTTCAAAGCATCGGAATTGAATACGGAAAAGAAGCCCAACAAGTGCGAGGCATTGTACACCGGCGCTTCGTCGAGCAGCACCAGGTTTTGATCGGTATCGCCGCCTCTGACGAAAAATCCGGCGTTCCCCTCGCTGTTCTGGCTCACTCCGGGCAGCAATTGGATGGTTTTTAAAATATCCTGTTCGCCGAATAGCACGGGGATCAATTTGGCGTCTTTGATATCCAGCGTGACCACGCTCATTTCCGTGGAGCGCACCTGTTGGTCGTCTTTTTCCGCCGACACAACCACTTCTTTCAAGGTGGAACCCGACCCGAGTTCTACATCCTGGCGCACGTCGCGATCAAGCGCCACTTCCAGGGTTTTGTTGTCAAAACCCACGTAGGCATACTTCACCTGGTATTTGCCGGGCGGCAAGGTGATGGAGTAAAAACCGTATTCGTTGGTGTTGGCGCCCTTGCCTTCGCCTACGATAGAAACACTTGCGTACAGCAGTTCTTCACCGCTTTCGGCGTCGCGCAAGTAGCCCGACAAGGTGAAGTTTTGAGTAATACCAAAGAATGGAAGGAGCAATGTCAGGGTCAATAAGGTGGATCGTTTCATAACTTGAGTTCTTGTTCTCAACATGGAAGCAAAGGTTAAGGGGAAAATGACAGGGTTGCATTTTATTCAACCAACGGCGCTTTTTTTTCAATGAACTTGAAACCTCCGTGATTTTCGCGGCCTTTATTGGCATGCTTTTAAATTTGACCGGATATACAAGCCGAACTGCTGAATTCCGAAAAATGACTATCCGTATATTGGGAACCTTTTTAAATTTAAATGGGAAATGGGAAAATGTAAATGGGAACAGGAAATGTAAAACTTATAGTTACTAATTTTTACAACAAGGCAAATGCCATAAATGGCCCGCCTAGAAGCAACAGTCCTTTAAAATTTCCGATTTACATTCAAATTTACATTTTAAATTTTCCCATTTCCCATTTAAATTTTACGTGGTACCCAATATGCGGACAGTCATTTTCCGAAAAAATGCCCTAATTTTGCCATCTAACCCATTCAGGAGGTTTATCTCCCCATGCATCTCGTTACCCTCACCACCGATTTCGGCGCCCAGGATTATTATGTGGGCGCGCTCAAAGGCGCTCTTTTGCGTAAGGCGCCCGAACTTACCCTGATCGATATTACACATCAAATTAAACCGTTCGATATTGTGCAGGGCGCATTTGTCGTGTCGAATGTGTGGCGGGAATTTCCGGAAGGAACCATTCATTTGATAGGTGTCAATTGTGTATACCAACCGGAATATCGATTTGTTGTAGCGCGGCATGAGGGGCACTTTTTTCTGGCGCCCGACAATGGCCTCCTTACTATTCTGTTCCAGCAGCTCGACCCTGCGCACCTGCGTACCTTGCGCGCGCAACATGACGAGCATTTTGCCGTCAAGAGCATTTTTTCCGATGCTGTCGCACACCTGGCACAGGGGCAACCTTTCGAAGATCTTGGGGAACATCCGGCGCCGTTGCTTGAACGGATCAGCCTTCAACCCGTTATCACCCCCAACCGCATTCGCGGTACGGTGATTCACATCGATAATTTCGACAATGTGGTAGTTAACATTCGAAAAGAAGTGTTCACGCAAACCATTAACGGGCGGCCCTTTTCTTTGTATTTTAAACGAAATGATCCGATTACCGCTGTTTCCGGTAATTATTGCGACGTGGCGGTGGGCGAGCAACTATGCCTTTTTAATACAGCCGGCTTTTTGGAAATCGCTGTGAACATGGGCAAAGCAGCTACGTTGCTAGGCCTTAAAGTGGAAGATGTGGTGGAGGTAGTGGTGGAGTAGGGTTTTTTGTGTTTTTGTGTTTTTGTGTTTGGGTGTTTTTGTGTTTGGGTGTTTTTGTGTTTTT
>JAEUUR010000023.1 GCA_016787465.1 Saprospiraceae bacterium
CGTAAACATTTGAAAATGAAAGTATTTCAGCGAATTTGAGCAGTTTTTTCTTTCGGCCCACGGATGATTTTTTTAATTTGCGCGGCAAATTTCGGTTTTTTTAATTGATTTTAGCAGTTATTGGTAGAGGCTCTTCTTGTGGAAAGCGTTTTCAGGAGTTACAGAAGGAACAGAAGTTTTTAATCCTGTACCAAGCATGCCTTTCAAAATTACAATTAAAAAATCTGCGTTTTCTGCGAAACATTCAGCGAATTCTGCGGGAAAACTACTTATGAGACGACCTTCACCCCGAAAAAACAACCCTGAACCATAAAATTAGAACATGATGCTTACACGTTGTTTAATGCTTGCATTTGCCTTTGGTTTTTTTACCTATCAAACCGGGGCGCAAAATTTTTATATGGGCGCCGATCTTTCCTACGTCAATGAAATGGAAGATTGCGGCGTAGTTTACCGCGAAAACGGCGCGGGGAAAGACCCCTACCAAATCTTTAAAGACAACGGTTGCAACCTGGTTCGCCTGCGCCTGTGGCATACGCCTGCGTGGTACGATACCCTGAATGCAGGGCATCGATATTCCGATTTGCCGGATGTGATCAAATCGGCCACGCGCGCGCGAAACCTGGATATGCATATACTGCTCGATTTTCATTTATCCGATTTTTGGGCTGATCCGAATCGGCAGTTGTGCCCCTCGGCCTGGCTGGGTGTAGTCAACAACCTGCCCCTGCTCGAAGATTCCCTGTACCAATACGTATTCAACACCCTGGTGCGTATGGATGCTGCCGGTGTATTACCTGAAATGGTGCAGATTGGAAATGAAACCAACCGAGGCATCATGCTTTCCCCGGCTGTAGATGCTGCCGGCTGGTCGCTGGATTGGAACCGCAACAGCGCTTTGTTCAAAAAAGCGATTCAGGCAGTTCGGGATGTGGAAACGCTGACCGGGCAATCCATTAAAGTGGCCCTTCATATTGCAGGCCCAGCCGATGCCTACTGGCTCATGCAAGGCTTTTGGAACAACGGCGTTACGGATTTTGATATTATCGGATTGTCGTATTACTGGGCCTGGCACATGCCAACTTCCATCGAAGATGCAGGCAATGTGGTGTCGCAACTGCGACAGCAATATCCGGGAAAAGAAGTGATGATTTTTGAAACAGGCTACATCTGGACGCACCAGTCGAACGACAATGCTGCCAACATCATCAGTGCCGTACACCCCGCTTATGCGCCGGCAAGCCCTGAAAACCAGAAGCGCTGGCTGATTGATATGACGCAGGAGGTGCGCAACCAGGGCGCTACAGGAGTCATGTACTGGGAACCCGCGTGGGTGTCGTCGCCCTGCCGAACGCCCTGGGGCCAGGGTTCGCATCAGGAACACGCCACTTTTTTCGATTTTCAAAACAACCTGATCGAAAACGGCGGTGTGCGCTGGATGGATCACATCTATTCCAATACGCCCGCGGCAGAACCAGAGCGGAACATCGACCTCAACATTCATTTTGAAAAAAACCGGAAAGAAGTGCTGATCCAACTGAACGGAGTTCAGGGCCAAAAAGCGTTGCAAATGCAGCTGTTGGGTATGGATGGGAAAATACTGTCCACACAGAAATTTACCGCTGAAAACAACGGCGCCGTGCATGTCTGGCTGCCGGTGCCAGAATTAAAAAGCGGTATCTATTACGTAGTAATTTACGATCAACAGACAATGTTGGGGATGCGCGGTTTTGCTTATTGAATCAGCTCTTTCAAAATGATATAAACCCCCATGCTCAAAACGAACCAGCCAAAAGCCGGTTTGAGTTTGTCGCCCGGAATCCGTTTCGACAAGTTGGAGCCGATAAATATACCAGCTATGGCAAACAAAGTGAACAGTCCCAAAAACGACCAGTCCATTTCCCGGTGACCCACATCCCCTAAAAAGCCAATCAGGGATTTCGCGCCGATGATAAGCAGCGACGTACCAACCGCCTCTTTCATGGGCAACCCGGCCAACAACACAAGCGCTGGAATGATCAAAAAACCGCCGCCGGCGCCCACCAGGCCGGTCAACATGCCCACCAGCATACCCTCCAGGAAAATCAACGGGAAATTATACTTCTTCTCCCGCAGCACCTCAGCCTCTTTGGTTCCACGAATCATTGAAACGGAAGCGGCAACCATGAGCAACGCAAAAAGAACCATGATGAACAAGCTCTTTTTGACAGCAAACCCGGAAAGTGAAAAAACAGGATCCGGCATGATCGGGATCAGCAATTTCCGGGTTAAAAACACCGAAATGATGCTTGGAATGCCGAAAATGATCGCAGTTTTATAGTCGAGCAAGCCTTTCCGTGCATAATCGAAAGAACCGACCAATGCGGTTGCACCTACTGTAAACAAGGAATACGCCGTTGCCGTTACCGGCTCAATGCCCTGCACATACACGAGCGCAGGTACGGTAAGGATGGAGCCGCCCCCGCCGATTAATCCGAGGGAAATACCGATCAGGATAGCAATAATATAGATCACGGGTAAGGGTTTAGGATTGATTCTGGGCGCTGTAAATGTAGGTTAAAAATAGGTGTACCATGTGCCTTCAGCAGGTACCACGCGCCTTCAGGCCGTCAGGTACAAGGCCCTTTAGGGCTACGAAATTAGCTGACGCAAAACATATGAAGGTTCGTAGCACTTTTTTAACCCTAAAGGGTCTGGTACCGGACGGCCTAAAGGCGCGTGATACCAGGTTTTTCCCAATGAAATCAAGTTAAAAAAAATCCCGAATTTCGGAGGTATCCAAAATTCGGGATGATTCATATTCAACGTGTACTGAATGCGCGCTTAGTTCTTCGTCAGTTTATACGAATAAATCGCTTGCGCCAGATTCAGTTCGATGGTGTAGTTGCCTGCTTCCGCTACGTCGATATCTGCACCGCCGTATTCCAGCGAGCGGTTAGCGCCGTTGTCGCCCAGGTTGACATCCCAGCCGCCGTTTGCACGGAATTTAATCTTGCCTACTTCCAGATTCATGGTGAGCGTCAGCTTGCGCGTGCCGGCATCGTAGCTCATCGGTTGGTCGATATCCCAGCTGCCCGTTGCCGATCCGACTACCCCCCATGTGGTTTTCAAGTTGGTATGCGTCAGTGCATTCAGGTCGACGTTGAGGCGGTACATACCCGCATCCGTCAACGGAATATCGGCGCCGTCAGGCTCCAAAGAACCGTCGAGGCCGTTGTCGCCCCAGTTGGTTGCCCAGGTGGTGCCTTTGGTGAACTTGTATTTCTCGTTCGGGTTGGCAAAGAAGATGTAACCTTCGTATTTTTCATCACTTCGTGCTGAAAAAATAACCGTTGTATTGTCCTCCGGCTTCCATCCCTGATAGCTGCCCGGTACTTGCAGTTGTGGGTAAACGATGATTACCTGATAAGGCGTGATCCGGAGGGTAATCGGGTCGGAATACACCGGATCGACATCCGGGTTGACTTTTGCAACCAACCTGAATTGAACATCTGATGGTTCTGAAGCCGGCAGTTCTTTGGAAAGCATCAGCGTATTGATCTTGCCTTTTGTAATGCCTTCAAGGGTAAGCGCATTCACCGTACCTACCGTGAGCGGATCGGCAAAATCATTGCCTGCCTTATCCATTTCGAGGGTGTAGCTCACCGCAGCGTCAAAGCCGAAAGAAGCTGCCGTCCAGGTGAACACGTCGAAAATTTCATTGGCAGTGGTGTCTGCCAGCACATAAGCATTGTTGCTTGCCGGCGCCGTGAAACTTGGCGCCGCGCCGATTTGCAACACAGGCTCCTTTTCTTTCTCGGTGCAAGCTGCAAAAAGCAGGGCTGCGCCGAATATGAAACCAAATATTTTTTTCATGTTTTTTAATGATTTAATCCGGAATCGAAATCAATTCCAGGTTAAGGTTTAATTGTTCAATACCCGTCGTTTTGATCGAGGTTCGGGTTAGCGCCGCGATCGGAGGCCGGAATCGGGAAAATATCCAGGTGTTTGGACGTTGAAATGCCGGCTTTCACGCCGCCTTTCCAGGGCCACAGGTAGGTGGTTTCGCTGAATTTGCCGTAACGCACCAGGTCGGTGCGGCGATGTCCTTCCCAATACAATTCACGAGCGCGCTCATCGAGGATGAAATCCAGGGTGAGTTCGCCGGCAGTGATGTTCGCTGCTGTACCTCCGCCGTAGGCACGTTGACGAATTGAATTGACGTATGGCAGCGCATTGGAAGCTGGTTCGTTGTTGCGCAAAATTGCTTCAGCCATCATTAAAAACACATCTTCAATACGGAACAAAGGATAATCTGTATCCACAAAAGTTGGGTGTTTACCTGCCGCGCCGGTAGAAGTGACGTTTTTAAACTTGGTAACAGCGTAACCATCGGTGAACAACGAAATGTCGTTGATTTCAAGCGACTGGCCATCAGTATAGAACATGTAACGGCTATCCAACGAAAGTTTTTCGATGGAATAGGTGTAGTCCGGCTTGTCGAGGAACAACTTGATGGTGTAGGTGCCATCAGCCGGAATTTTGATATTGGCGCCACCGGCTTCCAAAAGTGCATCCGGGCCATTGTCGCCGTAGTTTAAATCCCAACCATCGTTTGCACGGAACTTAACGTCTTTGCCGCCGATCAGTTTGGCTGTAATTTCCCATGCGCCGGAAGTGGCATTGTAGGTCATATTCTGATCTTCGCCCCAGCCACCTGCGGTGGCGTCGCCGATAAGCCCCCAGTCGGTTTTCAGAAGGGTGTAGGTCGACGTAGTCAGGTTTACATTGATCTTGTAAAAACCGGCAGTCGGCGCAGTAATATTGGCGCCGGTTGGCTCAAGGGTTCCGTTGGCGCCATTATCGCCAAAGTTGTTGTTCCAGTTCGGGCCGAGGGTGAATTTGAACGGTGAGTTATCTTCCGGGAAATAGATATACCCTTCGTAGGTATTGTCGTTGTTCGGAGAAGTCAGGTTAGCCGCAGTGGCCGGATCCCATCCTTGATATCCGCCTGGGACATAAATTTTCGGGTAGTTGGCGGTGTTTCCTTCGCTGGCTGCGACGGTCACTGATTCCACACCTGCTGCCGTAAACTTATTCACCAGGGCGCTGGTAGCGCGCAAACCGCCCCATCCGCCGTCGATGCCAAAATCGGAGGTTTTCATACTTCCGCCTACAGCTGCATGCACCAAAAAGGTCATGCCACCCCAGGTTTGGCTCTTCAAACCGTCGAAGTTTACCGGGAAAATGATGCCGGAAGCCAGATCGTTGTCGGCCATGAATAATTGAGCATACTCCTGTTGTAGACCATAACCTACGTTGATCACTTTTGTACAAACGTTTTCACAATCAGCGTACCGTGGCCGCCCTGTGTATACCTCGGAGTTGAGATATAATTTGGCGAGCAGTGTCCAGGCGCACGCTTTGTCGGCGCGACCGTATTCGTTTTGCTGCGGGTTTACCAAATCGGCATCGATGGCGAGCAATTCACTTTCGATGTAGTTGAAAAGTTGCTCTGCTGTGTATTGCGGAGGGAAAAATGAACCCACATTGTCGTTTTCAGTGACGAACGGCACATTGCGGAACAAATCGAGTGCATGCCAGTAGCTCAATGCGCGGAGGAAACGCGCTTCGGCCCGGTAGGTAGCTATTTCAGCTTTAAGTGCTGCATCCACACCGCGGCTGTTGAGCTTTTCTTCGGTCGTTTCACGCAAATATTCGTTGCAAAGCGAAATCTGGTAATACATCCGGTTGTAGGTTGCCGCGATGAATTCATTGTTGGCATCCCAATCCTGCTGGTGGTAGTCCGACAGGTTGCCGTCGTTCCAGGCGATCACCGCCTCATCGGTAGGCAATTCCTGCGCTTTCCAGTACTGCCGGAGGTAGGTGGAGAAACCCTCGTTGATACCGGCAATATCCGGTCGTCCTTCAGGGCCTTCCTGGCCGCTCAAGGCCAAACCGGCGTACAATTTTGCGAGCACTTGTTTGTAAGCCGCCGGATTGTCATAAACGGCGGCGGAGGTGATCTCGTCCTCGTCGATCGGTGTGGTATTGAGGTCTTTGAAGCACGATACGGCGAGCAAGGATAGCAAGGCCGTCAATGCGATATTTTTGAATTGCATGATTTTCATTTCTTGCGTATTTGTTCGTTAAAAGTTAGCGCGCAAACCGACCAGGAAGGTACGTGAACGCGGATAAACGTTGTTGTCGATGCCGCCGAATACTTCCGGATCGAGGCCTTCGTATTTCGTCACCAGCAATGGGTTTTGAACCGTTGCAGAGATGCGTACATTTTCAGCCCAACGTCCGAGGTTACCCAAGGTGTAGCCGGCAGTTATGTGGTCGATACGCAGGAACGATGCATCCTCGATAAAATAATCGCTAAAGTACTGAGGCACGGTAAAGTCGATGGCTGTTGTGGGCGAAAGTACATTGCGCAACACATTGGTGCTTCCATATAACTGATTATAGAAAGCATTGTTCGACAAGTTGTTGTTGTAAATGTAATTTCCCAGGTTGGCGCGGCCGGCTGCTGAAAAATCAAACTTGCCCAAATTGAAAGCGGTATTGAAACCCATCAGGTAATCGGGCGCCGGCTTTTTGAAGCGGTAGCGGTCGTCGGGCGACAAACGGCCATCCTTGTTGCGATCTACGTACAACCCTTCAATCGGAACGCCTTGCGCATCGTACACTTGTTCATACACGAAGAAGGAGTTGGCTGCATAACCTACGCTGTGGATTTGGATGTTGTTACCCACACCGCCGGCGATACCGCCCACGGCTACACCCTGGTAATTTGGGTCTTCCGTTTTGGTCAGGCGCGTAATTTCGTTGATGTTGTAAGCCACGTTAAAACCGATCGACCAGTTGCCGCGGGTTCCTTTCCATGGAATGGCATTGATCGAGAATTCAACTCCTTTGTTTTCCAGGTCGCCCACATTTGTATTGATGAAGTTAGTCAGGTTAGTACCTGCCGCAACCGGGATGTAGTTGATCAGGTCTTTGGTTTTGCGCAGATAAACCTCTAGGGCGCCGTAGATGCGGTTGCCCCAAAATCCGTAGTCGACCGCCGCATTGTAGGTGGTGGTTTCTTCCCATTTGATATTGGCATCGTATCCTTCCGGGCGCAAGGTTTGAATGAACTGATTGCCTAG
This sequence comes from Saprospiraceae bacterium, assembly GCA_016787465.1. GTDB lineage: Bacteria > Bacteroidota > Bacteroidia > Chitinophagales > Saprospiraceae > M3007. The sequence goes on from JAEUUR010000023.1 coordinate 7,134, forward strand.
TTGGTAGTTGGCCGTTGGCGTAGCGGCCAGGTAACGGGCCAGGTATGGATAATAATCGCTGTTGATATCTTGTTGTCCGGTTACACCATAGCCCAGGCGCAGTTTGATATTCGACAAACCGGCATTCGGGCGGTCGATCACTTTAACGGCAAGTGCAGCGGCCGGGAACATACCCCAGCGGTTGTCTTCCGAGAAACGTGAAGTGCCGTCGCGGCGTAGCGACAAGGT
>JAEUUR010000122.1 GCA_016787465.1 Saprospiraceae bacterium
GGCCGGAGAATTGACCACAAAACTGTGAAATAATACCGGCTTTGGAAATTGTTTTTTGTGATTGGCGGAAATGAGTTTTCAGCCGGGGTCAGCAATGGCGTTTTCCGGCTGGCGCTTGTATTGGGAGCGCGCTCCTCAAATCGCCCTTTCTAAATCTCCAATCAAATCCTCCACATCCTCCACACCCACGCTCAGGCGGATCAATGAATCTGTGAGCCCAACCTTGAGGCGTTCTTCTCTGGGTATGCTGGCGTGCGTCATGCTGGACGGGTGCCCGATCAGGGATTCCACACCTCCCAGCGATTCTGCCAGGGTGAACAGTTCGGTGCTGCTCAACACGCGCATGGCGTTACTGTGGGTGTTGTCTTTTAAATCGAACGATACCATGGCGCCGAACATACGCATTTGTTTGGCTGCCACCGCATGGTTTGGGTGGCTTTCAAAACCTGGCCAATATACTTTATCCACTTTCGGGTGCTTTGCCAGGTATTGGGCGATGACGGCCGCGTTCTCGCACGCGCGTTGCACGCGCAGGTGCAGGGTCTTGATGCCTCGCAGAATCAGGAAACAATCCTGAGGCCCCGGCACGGCGCCGCAAGCGTTTTGGATGAAATGCAGGCGCTGGCCCAACTCCGAATCTTTTACAATCAGGCAGCCGTGCACCACATCGGAGTGGCCGCCGATGTATTTGGTGGCGGAATGCAATACGATGTCGGCGCCCAAATCGAGCGGATTTTGTAAATACGGCGATGCAAAGGTGTTATCAACACAAACCATGACGCCGTGTTTCTTGGCGATCCGGCATACCGCTTCGATATCGACGATATTCAGCATGGGGTTGGTGGGCGTTTCTACCCAGATCAACTTGGTATCGGGCCCGATTTCTTTTTCCAGGTTGTCGGCGTTGTACATGTCGATGAACCGGCTTTTTAGTCCCCAATTTCCCCATACGCGCACCATTTGCCGGTAGGTGCCGCCGTACAGATCGTTTACAGCCAATACTTCATCGCCGGCGACCAATAATTTGATCACGGCATCCTGAGCGGCCAGGCCGGAGCTGAAGCAGATGGCATCTACTCCGTTTTCGAGTGCTGCCAGGTTTTTTTCCAATACATGCCGGGTGGGGTTCTGCGTCCGGGCGTATTCGAATCCTTTGTGTTTGCCAGGTTCTTCCTGTGCATAGGTACTGGTTTGAAAAATAGGGGTCATGACCGCTCCGGTGGATGGGTCCGGCTCGATGCCGGCGTGTATGGCTTTAGTTGCAAATTTCATAAATCAAAGGATGTTGGTTGGTTCACAGCGGCATAGAGGCTGCTGATGGTTAAGGCATGTATTGGAGGGGCGCAAAAGTACAAAGCGCTTTGCTTTTTTAATGAACCGTTCGCTCACGGTGGCTTCGTGGCAGTTGGTTAAGTGGTTTGAACTTGCTTGAAACTGCTTGAAAAAGGTGAGCCGGGAGCGGCAAAGAAATAGGGGGAGCGGGTTGGAAACACTGGAAATGGGCCAGAAATGAGGCAAAAAAAGTGTCTTAAAATTTTGTATAAAAAATTGAATATCAGTGTTTTATTAAAAAAAACTATAAAAACCTTAAAAAAATAGCCGGGCGATTGAGCCTGTTTTCGTGTCCTGTTTTACCCCCTCGGTCGGGGAGACCTTTGTCCTAGTTAAACGATAACAACGACAAAAAAATAATCGACATGAAAAGCGCACAAAGTTTCCCGACCTCTTCCAGCAAAGCTGCTAATGAACTGACCAACCACATCACCGGCCTTGATTTAATCGGCGCAAAGATAACAGGTTTAGATCTGATCGGCGCGAAAATCACCGGCCTTGATTTGATTGGCGCAAAAATTACCGGCTTGGATTTGATCGGTGCTTAAGGTGCTTTTCAACCCGAAAAACCAACAGGCAGGATCCCCCCATTTTGCCGAAACGTCAAGACTTATTCATCACTAAAACATTTCTACTATGGGGAATTTAACCGGACAATCGACGCTGCATCACCTGCAGCGGGATTCAGGGGGCGCGGCCTTTCTGAAATCGGCCTTCCGACCCGAACCATTATCCCTCGGAATGAAACACATGAGTTGCGAGGTGGTATTCGGATCGCCAAGCGCCAACTGCATGGGTACGGGGGTTTGTAAAATTTCGGCAGCTACCTCGATGCCTGCATGGCTGACATCGAAACGAAATTGTCAAAGCGTGTCTGCGATCCTGATGCCTTTTGAAGAAGGAAAAGGCGTGTCGATCGTGATCGCAAGGGAACTGATGTGTATCAAACTTTTACGCACGCAGTTCAGAAACGAGTGGTTCATCCTGAACGAATCATGCCGGCTACCGGACGACATTACCAGTCGATTGGGCTTAAGCATGAAAACCTTAAAACCCGGCAAATACAGGGTACAAGAGGCAAACGGCTTTTTCAGGATCAATTTTTCGTGAACTTTCAATTAAAAACATCAACCTAATAATCACTAAATCTCGTCATCATGAGTGGAATGATCAACAGAGGAGCCCCGGGGGGGAAGCTACTCATCAGCATTTTCTTTTTGGCATTTTGTTGCCTTACCCAAAACATAGCAGTAGGTCAAGTGCTGCAGCCAAAAGCAAATCCGGAATCCTTTAACTGGAAATCGCCGGAAGCAGCCAAAACCCTACTGATCGATCAGGTAACGGCACTTAGCCAACAACTACCCGGCCTGACAGTGGGAACACCGTTGTACGACAACACCCTGCGCAGGATCGCATATTTCAAGTCAATCGTGTCGGAACTTCTGAAAGGAACCACGATTGCCCAGGCGTTGGAGCTGGCTTTACCTGCTGCCGCCACCCTGGGTTTTGAAAAGGAAGCGTCTTATACGCCCAAGATTACCCTGCGTGCGTTGCAAACTGAAACGCGTATCCTTTTAACTAATTGATTTAATCCAGCGTCCCGAGGCGATTACATTTTGGGGGACTCCCCGTGAAGCACGAGCATGACGAACGGTGCATACACGTTCATCGAGTTTATTTTCTAAATCCTCACACATGAAAAAGAGCAATTTTAAGATACTATTGTCAAGCTTATGGGTGCTTGTTTGCGGCTATGTTCAGGCGCAAACAAACGTGAACATGGCTGACAACGGCGTAACGGTGGGAAGCCCGTTTTCCATTGCGCCACCTGCCACTTGTTTTTTCAATTTTTACGACCACGGCGGCCCGGCAGGCAACTACAACAATTCAGCCAACGCCAACGTCACTTTTCTTCCATCAGACAACGCCACACATCGCATTCAGGCTACTTTTACGCTAATGGCCCTGGAGGTGAATTTTGACGCGTTTTACATTTTTAACAGCAATACCGTTGGTGTAAACCAGGTGCCTGGCCCGCAAGGAGCTACGATTTTCGGCTTTCCGGCAGGCAACTGGCAAAACATCAGCCCCGGAACGATCACAGCCAATACTGGAATCGCGGCCGTTGGCGCCAATGCAGCAGAAGCACTTACGTTCCAATTCCGTTCCGACGGCTCCGTCGTCAATTCAGGCTGGGCGGCTATCGTTCGCCAGGTGCCCAAAGCGGCTTGCGCCATGATCGCGCCAACCAACAAAACAGCTTTTACCGGCCCAAATGCGATCGGATGTTTTACCAATGTCAACACGGAATTGCCGAATTTTAACCCAGGCGGATGCCAGGCAGGCTACCAATTGCGTTACCGCATCAACGGAGGTTTGCCTACGGTGGTGCTGGATCCAGTTTCCACAAACATCCCGGCGCCAGTGGGTTCCAATATCATTACCTGGGAACTCGTCGACCCATGCGGTGGCGGTGTCATTACCTCTGCCAATCAATTGATTACGGTAAACGACAATACCTTGCCGGTCGTAAACTGCCCTTCTAACGTGACCATTAACCTGGGCCCGGGCGAATGCAGAGACGAGTTTAATTACAACGTAAGTTGCAGCGATAATTGTCCGTTTAACGTGGCAAGCACGGTTACCACCCCGATCGATTTTAACAATGGTCACGCAGGTATCATGTTTGATCTCGTGAATTTGAGCGGTGCGCCAGTTACAATCACTCAGTTCGGCCCGACGCTTTCGGCAGGCACCTGGAATATGGAGGTGTATTTCACCCACACTGCGAATACCTGGGTTGGCAACCAATCGGATGCCAGTGCATGGACGCTTGCAGGTACAAACACCGTTCTTTCAGCCGGTCCCGGCGCAGGTACGCCTGTTCCAGGCTTTGGAATCACCATTCCTGCAGGCCAGTCACGGGGTATTTACCTGACGAGTTCTTCCGGCCTCGCCATGTTCTACAAAGATGGCTCACGAGAGGTCAACGACGGCATTTTGCAAATCAATTCCAACCCGGGCGCCGGCAAAGCGTATCCGTTTGGCACCACCTTTTTCGACCGGTCATATACAGGCTACGTGAAGTACACCACGACGGTTTCTCAAGCGCCTGTTCAGCTCACCGGTTTGGTTTCTGGTTCCGATTTTGAGATCGGTGTTACAACCAATACGTTCCGTTGCACAGATGCAGCCGGAAACAGCTCTACCTGCTCATTCACCGTTACAGTCACTGAATACCCGAACCCAACCTGGTCGCTCACTTGCAACGACTTCATCCTGGTGGCTTTGGGTGATGATTGTTATGCAGAAGTTGGCGCTGACGACGTGCTTGAAGGCGGGCCATACCGCTGCTATGAAAAATACATTGTTGAGATAGACAAAATCGCGCCTTTTGGAAACGGCCCATGGGTGCCGGCAATTCTGACCGCTGCCGATGTAGGGAAAACCTATAAAGTGCGTGTGACCGAGCCTACCACAGGCAATAAATGTTCAGGCGATCTGAAAGTGATTGACGGAGAACCGCCGCATATGTTCTGTACGCCTTCTCCAGTGACGATCCCATGTAACATGTCGACCGACCCACAATTCTTCAGCAATTCAACCATGACGTTGCGTTTCCCGGTTGCTCCGGATGATCTGTTCGAAACGGTGGTCGATTTTGAAACGCATGAATTCGATATTCCGGTATTGGTGCCTCCGGGCGTGGTGGTGGAAGATGTTGACTTCCTGACTAAAATTACCGGCGATGCATTCTTCAATAACCTCCGTATTCAGGTGGAAAGCCCATCAGGCACCATCGTAACGATTTGGAATCAACTGGGCGGCTGTGCTCCGGCGCCTATCTTTGCCCGCTTCGATGATGAAGGTTCAGCCATTTTGGCTTGCGAAACATTCTCCACAGGTATCAATGCCCAGATTCCATTCGGCTTTGGATTGTTGAGCGATTTCGATGGTGAACAGGCAAATGGCGTATGGAAAATACGTGTGCAGGATATGGATGCCAATGCAGACATTTCAACGGTTGAAAAGGCCGAGTTGTACATCAAAATGACCGGTACATTCGGAACAGGCTTCCCGAACGGAATTTCACCGTTGATCCCTGTTAAAATCGGCGCCAACACCTACAGCGTACCTGCAGGTTTGGTGGACGACTGCAGCCCGGTTACCTTGTCTTTCTTTGATCAAAAATTCAATCAAACCTGCGCATCCCCTTACACGCAAATCATCCACCGTCGTTGGACGGCAGTTGATGAAAGCGGTAATACAACGGCATGCACACAGGTAATCAATCTGTTGCGTGCAACGCATGCCGATGTAACTCCGGCGCCTGATTACGACGACGTTGATCTGCCAGGCTTTATGTGCGAAGGCGGCGCTTATCCGACGCCCGACTGGATTGAAAACCAAGGTCTTACAGGTTACCCGCTGGTATTCGGTTTGCCGGATAATTGCGAAATGACCTGGACGCACAACGATGTCAAAGTGCCTATATGTGAAGGCGCATACAACATCCTTAGAACCTGGACAGTAATCGATCCTTGCGGTTCTCCTACCTCCAAAGAATGGGTGCAGAATATCCACGTACGGGATACCATGGGGCCAACCTTCCTCGATTGCCCGCTGGATATGATAGAAACTACCGATCCATTTACCTGTTGCGCAACCTTTACCTTGCCTGATGCGTTGGTTGAAGACAATTGCGGTTTTGTGTACGATGTATGGGCTTTGATATTCACCATAAACCCGTACAACGGCGATACGATCAGCATCACCCCTGTCAGCGGCGGCGCCTTCAATTTCCCGGGTAACCTGCCTAACGATCCTGATACCCTGGCTGCTTTTGGAAATATGCCCTGCATTCCGATTGGTCAACACGTTGTGGTCTATTATGCAGAAGATGGTTGCGGAAATATCGGTACCTGTTCGTTCAACTTGACCATTGCCGACTTTGCTCCGCCACAACCTTCGTGCGACGAAACAACCATCGTATCGATCGGTGTAGATGATCCGTTCGATTGTTATTACACCAACCAGGCTACTTGCGAATTCGCCGGTATTACCTGGGTACACGCAGAAACATTCGATGATGGCTCTTATGATCAATGCAGTCCGATCAAGTTTACGATTCGACGAGCACCGCCATACAGTGATTGCATTCAGGCACTGGATAAAGAACCATGCTTTGGAGCGTCCAATCACGACGATCTGAGTGAATATGAAATTGCTACGCTCGAGTCCGATTCGATCAAATTCTAT
>JAEUUR010000146.1 GCA_016787465.1 Saprospiraceae bacterium
CAAACTTTTCCATTCATCCAAACTTAGCGTCCTTTGCACCATTAACCAACAAGCATCAAACAACGATGACGATTCAAATCCACGACCTGCGTTTTGTTCCGTTGATTGAAGAGGCGGATGTACGCCTGCGCGTAGAGGCAATGGGGAAAGAATTACAAGAAAAACTCGGCGATAAAAACCCGTTGTTTATCAGCATTCTCAGCGGCGCCTTTGTTTTTGCCGCCGATTTGTTCCGCGCTTTTGAAAGTCCCTGTGAAATCGGATTCGTAAAACTTGCCTCCTACGCAGGCACCCGCTCCACCGGTGAAGTACAAACCGTCATGGGCTTGTCGAAAAACCTGGAAGGTCGCCACCTGGTGGTTGTGGAAGACATCATCGACACCGGCCGTACCCTGCACTATTTTTTGGAACACCTCCAGGCTCAAAAACCGGCTTCGGTCACTACGATTACCTTCCTGCGCAAACCTGATGCGCTGGAATTCCCCGTTCAGGTGGACATGGTTGGTTTTGATATCGAAAACAAATTCGTGGTGGGTTACGGACTCGATTACGACGACATCGGCCGCAACATCAAAGGAATTTACGTGCTGGAAACCAATTAAATTCAGACCTCCAGCGCCGGTAAATACCGGGCCTTAAACACCTCCAAATGGTGAATATGGTGGCCGATGATGATAAAAAAATAGGCCCTCACCGACGATTTCCAGTTTCCGGCGCTACCCATTTGTTTCGATTGTTCCTCTGAACACTGGTTGAGCAGAAAGAGCGTATTGTCGCGCACGGCTTTGAACTCTTTCATCAAATCCTTGATTGTCCGGTTCGACACATCGGCGAATTCCATCCAAAAATCCTGGTTGAACCCGGGCAGGTTGACCCGGTCGTTGCGCATAAACCACAATACCCGGTGTGCAAACACCCGTTCGGCATCGATCAGGTGGATCAGCAGTTGCTTTACGGTCCACTTCCCCTCTTCATACGCGAAATCGCCCTGCATTTCAGGCAAGGAGCCAATCAGTTGCTGGGTTTCTTTCCAGGTTTTTTTCAACAGGCTTTGGGCGGTTCCTTTGGCTGGAAGCGCCTGAATATAGGTGCCGTGGAACGGGGGATATTCGTCTATTTTCGGTCGGCGCATAGGCTGGCAGCTTGGTTGTTGATTTGAAAACGGGAATTCGCTTTATCCCGCGAACAAATGTCCTAATTTTGCCAAAAATTCCACGTGCCTGCTATCCTTTATTTGATCCCTACGCCCATTGCCGAAAACGCCCTGCATACGCTTCCGGCTTATGTCACCGAAATTGTCAGGAATTTGGACGTGTTTATCGTGGAGCGCGCGAAAACAGCCCGGCATTTTGTCAAATCCACCGGCCCGGCCAAGCCCATTCAGGAGATGATTTTTGCGGAAATCGGCGAACACAGCGCCTTGGCGGATGCGAAGCAGGTGTTCATGGATGCCATCACAGCCGGTAAAAACATCGGATTGATGTCGGAAGCCGGTTGCCCGGGCGTAGCCGACCCGGGTGCGGCGATCGTCGCGCTTGCGCACCGCGCAGGCGTACGCGTAGAGCCGCTGGTGGGCCCGTCTTCGCTGTTGCTCGCCCTGATGGCTTCCGGCATGAATGGGCAACGTTTTGTATTTCACGGTTATTTGTCCCCAAAACGCCCCGAGCTTGCCAAAGATCTGCGCCGCATTGAAGCCCAGGCCAAACAACTGGATCAAACGCAACTGTTTATCGAAACGCCCTACCGGGTACAAATGGTGGTGGAAGTAGCCCTGGAAGTATTGCAACCGGATAGCCAGTTCAGTATGGCTCAAGACATCACGGGCGCCTCCGAACAAATTCTAAGCATGCCCGTGAAAGATTGGAAAAATCTAAAAAACTTCCAGCCCGAGAAATTACCGGCGGTATTTTTGGTCGGCAAACCCGTAAACAAGTAGCTTCGCAAAAAAATTGCAGCCATGCGACCGAGCATTCTTTTTCTCACCCTTTCCCTGACCCTGATCACGTTTAACGGCTGTGTGCCGCCCTCTTACCGCCCGGCATCAAGATTGGTGGCCGGCGCCGGCAACAAAGGTTTGCAAAGCGGCCCGATGATTGGCTATGTCGACATGTTTGAAGTGATGCTTTGGGTGCAAACCAAAGGCGAGTCGGTGGTGGAATTTACGTATTGGGAAACCAATAAACCCGAAGTTAAATACACTACCGAACGGGTTTTTACTGAAAAACCATCCTATACCGCCAAATGTGTGGCCGATCAGGTGCAACCGGGGCGGGAATATCAATATGAAGTAAGTATTGGATTTGAAAAAGTGAAACTCAATTACCCCACCACCTTTAAAACCCAAACGCTCTGGCAATGGCGCACCGATCCGCCACCGTTTTCCTTCGTGGCCGGAAGTTGTTTTTTTATCAACGAAGCGGAATACGACCGCCCCAAACCATACGGCTCGAATTACCAGATTTGCAGCAAAATTGTTGAAAAAAAGCCCGATTTTATGGTCTGGCTCGGCGACAATGCCTACCTCCGCGAGCCGGACTGGTACACTCATACCGGCATGGTGCATCGCTATACGCACACCCGCTCGCTGCCTGAACTTCAGCCCTTACTGGGCTCAACGGCCCACTATGCCATCTGGGACGACCACGATTACGGCCCCGACAACTCCGACGCCAGTTGGATCAAAAAAGAAACTGCCTGGGAAGTATTTCAGGATTTTTGGGGAAACCCAACTTTCGGTCTTGAAGGCCAAAAGGGCTGCACTACGATGTTCTCCTACAACGATGCCGACTTTTTCCTGCTCGACAACCGGTATTTCCGAGCCCCAAACCGCTGCAAAACCTGCGAAAGAACCTCCCTGGGCAAAGAACAATTGGAATGGCTAATCGGAGCTTTGGCAACGAGCCGCGCCCAATTCAAATTCATCGCCGTGGGCGGGCAGGTACTTACTACCGACAACCACGAAGAATCGGCGTTTCATGATTTCCCGGCGGAACGGGACGAGTTATTGCGCCGGATAGAACAAGAGGGCATCAAAGGTGTGGTGTTTCTGACGGGCGACAAACATTTTACCGAATTGAGCGCATTCCAGAACAAAGCGGGTAATTGGATGTTTGATCTGACATCGTCTTCTCTTACGGCAGGCGCATTCGTGGATGCGGCCACCAAAACCCAAAATGAGTACCGGGTACCCGGCACGGTGGTTCCTGAAAACAACTTTTGCTTGCTCAAATTGAGCGGTCCGTTCCGACAAAGAACCCTCACCATCAGCAGCTACAACGCGCAGGGTACCGAAATGTGGACGAAATCCATTTTACCCGATTATTCCATTAAGTGATCGACTCAAGGGGATATCCCAATTTATAACATGGCATCACCATTCAATCCGGCAGGAGTAGTTGGCGCAGGGTATTTCGGTACGGCGGTCGCTAATTTATTGGCTTATAATTCCGATGTGTTGCTTTTCAGCAGGAAAGACGAAGTGGTTGAAGAGATCAATCAACGCCACACCCACTTGGGCGCAAATCTTTCACCGCGCATCCGTGCCACTTCTGATCTGGCTGAAATTGCAGCCCAGTGTACCCTTATTTTTCCGATTGTACCGTCGAATAGTTTTCGCCGCATGATGCAGGCGTTGGGTCCGCATTTGAGGCCGCACCACATCGTCATACACGGCACCAAAGGTTTCGACTTGAATGGTTTGGAAGAAGACGATCTCGACAATCCGGGCGTAGTGATCACCCGTGAAAACGTGCGTACCATGAGCGAAGTGGTGCTGGAAGAAAGCAGCGTAGTGCGGGTAGGCAGCTTGAGCGGCCCCAACCTGGCCGCTGAAATTATGGCCGGACAGCCTGCCGCCACCCTGGTTGGCAGTCGCTTTCGCGAAGTGATCCAAGCCGGTCAATCGGCTTTGAACAGCCAGAAATTTCATGTGTACGGCTCTTACGATATGCTCGGCGCCGAGTTGGCCGGCGCCCTAAAAAACATTGTCGCACTGGGCTCAGGTATCATCGGCGGCCTTGGTTTGGGACGCAACATTCAGGGCTTGCTCATTGCGCGCGGACTGGCGGAAATGGTGTATTTCGGAAAATCGCTGGGCGCTTCAAGCCAGGCATTTATCGGGGTGGCCGGCATCGGCGATCTGGTGGCCACGGCTACCAGCATGAACAGCCGGAATTACCAGTTCGGCACCCGCCTGGCCAAGGGCGAAAGTGTACAGGAAATCCGCAAAACCATGCCCGAACTTGCCGAAGGCGTGCGCACCCTGCGCATTGCCCACCAGCTTGCACGGCACTACAAATTGCACGTACCCATCACCACGATGCTGCATGCCGTCGTTTTTGAACGATACCCGATTGAAAAAGCATTGGAATACCTGATGACCTACCCTTACGCCGTTGATGTCGATTTTCTGTAGTGGTGTGTTTACCAAACAAATGTCGCCGCAGTTTCACCGTTCAGGGAAGCCGTAATCCACTTGCCACCCGCTGCAATGTTGAACGATTTCAAATTCACACTTTCATTTAAAACGATCAACACGGTTTTGCCTTCCGGCGTCAAAAATGCGACGTTCGGCATTTCAGTGATCAGGTTGCTTTCAAGCCTGACAGAGCCTGGCGGCACAAACTTCGAAATTTGTGCGATGATATAAAAACTGACGTTTTTGGTTGCTTTTGAGCCGTCTATCGTGATGGCGCCTCTGCAACGGGTGCAACCTCCGGGTGTGTGTGGGCCAAAGGCGGGGTCATTTGCCAGGTTCCATTCCAGCACCACGCGGCTCCAGTTTCTCGTTGAGCCAATTACGACATGTTTAAGGTGCCATATCAAATCTTCGGAAAAACTGCCTTGTGAATCCGTCCATTGTTCTGTAAAATACAAGGCTTTATCCGGGTGTTTATCATGAACGGTGGATAAAGCGCTTATATCGCCGCCGTATAAATGGAACGCCGTTCCGGTCACAAAAGGTTTCGCCGCCGGATCGTCGAGAATAGCGATGGGGAAAGCCGCATTGTCGCAGTTGTGATCCCATATAACAATTTTGGTTGCAATTCCGGCGGATTGGAAGGCCGGGCCAAGGTGGTTTTTAATAAAATCGGCTTGTTGCAAAAATGACATGACCAGGCTGGGATTATTCCCCCCGTGTTGCGGTTCGTTTTGCGGCGTAACGGCATCAACCGGAATTCCACGGGCCTGCATGGCCTGGATGTATTTGACGAAATAGCGGGCGTAGGTACTGTAATATTGGGTCTGCAAATTTCCGCCGACGCTGCTGCCATTGGTTTTCATCCAAACGGGTGGGCTCCAGGGAGAACCCATGATTTTGATGTCGGGGTTGATTGCCAGTATTTCTTTCAGAATCGGGATCAAATGCAATGTATCTTTCGACAGGTTGAATTTGAGCAAATCCGGGTCGGTTTGTCCGGCAGGCAGGTCGTCGTAACTAAATACTTCGGCATCCAAATCGGAAGCTCCGATGGATACGCGCAGGTAGCTGATACCAATAGAGGTGGCTTCTTTCCCAAAAATAGTTTGTAAAAGAGTTGTTCGTTCCGCAGGAGCCATGTTGTGCAGTAAAAAAGCGCTGCCGCCGGTGAGGGTATAGCCGAAGCCCTCTATCTCCTGAAGTTTTTGGGTCGTATCAATTTCAATGGCAGGAAAGCGTTCGTCTTTTGCCTGCGCAAAGTCGATCGTTTTCGTGTAAAGCAGGTTCACTCCATTGGCTGAAGTGGTCGTAACGGCCACCGGTAAGTTGGGTATGGGTATTTCCTCTTCAGGTTTTTTTTTGCAGTGACAATTCAGTGATGAAAAAACTACCAACAATTGCAGGGTGATCAGGATTTCCGGGAGGGCATATTTTTTCATATCAATTCAATGGTGCGTTGAAAGCTGTCTGATTAGTGAAAAGAGATCAAAAAACCAACGTCGAAATAGAGTGCGGCAAACTTACTGTTTCAACGGCTTGTTGTTTAAAACAAGTACGATAACTGATTTTTTCGTCCGTTGGATTCATGACAACCACTGCAATGGTTCCATCCAGGTTTAAAAAAGCTGTAGTCAGCAATTGGGCACGACTGGAAGAACAAGCGATACGGCGCGCTCCCGGCCGAATAAATTTTGAAAAATGGCCGATGTAATAATATGAGTTCATGTAGTGGAGGGTGCCTAGTTGAGTTTTGGCATGTACCGGGGCGAAGCAAAAATTATTCACATGATTCGGCCCGCCGGTTTCATCCAGCAGAATATTCCAATCCACCCAGGCCACTGCTCCGTTGTTAAAATCGTGAATCATATTTTCCCCGTATTGCTCACCCCATTGCCATTGATCAAAGGTACTCCAGGAAAATGGATAATTGCACGCTTCTGTGAGCAACAGGTTTTTACCCGGAAATGATTCCGCCACCCGTTTTACATTTTCATACTGCCTGCCGCCATTCCATATTTCATACCAGTGAAACCCGATTCCCCAGATGTATTTGGCGGCTTCAGGGTCGTTCAGATAAGTTGCTGCCCGTTGGTAAATCAGATCCCGGTTGTGATCCCAGGCAATCAGTTTTTTATCAGAAAGGCCTTTTTGTTTTAGTGTTGGGCCGAGGTGGTTTTTGATAAAATCCCGTTCTTCTTCGGCGGTGTAGATACACGACTCCCAGGTTTGTTTGGCCATGGGTTCGTTCTGAACCGAAAGTCCCCAAACCGGGATGCCCTTTTGCTCGTAAGCCTGAATAAACTTGACATAATAATTTGCCCAGGCGTCGTAAAACTCCGGCTTCAGCTTGCCGCCCTGCAGCATGTTGTTGTTGTCTTTCATCCAAGCCGGGGGGCTCCACGGACTGACGAACAAATTCAGCTTACCTGCGGCGGCGGCCATTGATTTTTTGATGAACGGCATTTTGAACTGCTCATCGTGCCCGATGTTGAACGAATTCAATTCTTTGTCGCCCTCAGCAACGTACGTGTACATATCGCTGGAGAAGTCGCAACTGTTGATGTTCGTTCGCGCAAGTGTATAGCCAATGCCCTTTTCAGGATCAAAGCAGGCCTGGAGAAATTCCGCTTGTTTGGCAACCGGCAACCTGGCAAATGTTTCAGCGGCTGCATCCGTCAGCGCCCCTCCAATTCCAACCATTGTTTGGAACTGCCTGGAAGGATCAACGAACACACAGGGTTGGGTTTCAAAGGGTTGTCCGAAAGGAGTGAACGTGAGCGTTTCAGTTTTCGTCAGCCGAAGATCTGTCTTTTCTGCGGTGGTAAAAACGGACAACGTTTTCTTTTCGGCAACTTCAATCTTGCGGCCCTGCCCGGCAGCAATGCCGCTGCCGGTTTTTTGCGTACATGCTGCAACCATGGTGAGCATCAACGCGGAGCATATGCGTAGTATCATTGTATGTTTCTTTTAAAACCCGGCTTGTCAATATCCCGGATTTTGAATCAGTTTTCCGTTTTTATCGAGTTCTGCTTGTGGAATTGGCCAGACCAGACGGTTGGTAGTCAGGTTATAACCGAGGTTTTCACCATTGGCGCCTTTGGCATTGTTAATGACGTCAATCGCTCTGCCCGTTCGTTTTAAGTCGTACCAGCGATGGCCTTCAAAGGCGAGTTCGAGGCGTCGTTCTTTTTCAATGGCGAGGCGTACTTCTGCCTGGGTAGCTGCGGTGGTAGCCGGCAGGTTCACCCGCGCCCTGATTTGATTGACCAGGCTCACGGCGCCTGCCGCATCTCCCAGTTCATTCAATGCTTCCGCTTTAAGTAACAGGATATCGGCCAGGCGGATGAAAATATAGTTTTGGTTGCTGCCTTCCTGGAAATTCCGCCATTTATTAACGAACGGATAGTTGGTTTGCGGATAATGCGGATCCGACCATTTCCCGCTCACGTCGAGAAAAATCACGCTAGCATTCTTCCGAACCACATCGTTTTCGGCATCGAATGCCGCAAGCAGGTCGTTCGAAGGAATGTTGAACTTTTTCCAGTCGAGGCCGCGGAACATTTTTGTACCCCAGTTGCCGTCAGAAGCGCCTCCATCGTAATTAATTTCAAAAATGGCTTCTGCGGAGTTTTCATTGGCGCTGTTCCACAATTCGTTGTAATCAGCCAGGAGCGAATAGCCTCCGACGATCACTTCATCACAATATTGCTTCACCTTGTTCCAGTCGTGCGGCTCCTGTGTTGCATACACTTTGGCCAGCACGGCATTAACGATCCCTTTGGTTGCATACCCTTTGTTGGGCGCCGTAACGCGTACTTTAGCCAAAGCCGTTTCTAGATCGGCTATAATCTGGGCATACACCTCCTCCTGGCTTGCACGCGCAGGGAATATTTGCGGATAAATTTCCTCCAGGTTGGCGGCGCTGATGGTTTTTACTTCCTTGAGTTGCAAGGGTACATCGCCCCAAAGTTGGACAGCCTGGAAATACATGAATGCGCGCAAAAACGACGCTTCTCCCAAAATTTCTTCTTTTCGGTCGGCGGTTAATGCCGGATCAGTTACCGACCTGACATTGTTGATCACCGTGTTGCATTTCCCGATGGTGGAATACAAATAACGCCAGTCGCGGGATACATTGGAGTTAGTGGCGTCAATTTTGTAATCATCGATTTGAAAATTGGCCGGATTGTCGGCGCCTGCATAGGCATCGTCGGATTGGCCGTCGCCATTCACGTAGTAATCCAGTTCGAAATACTCGTTTTTCAAATCCCTGTACGCGCCGGCAAGGGCAGCTTCTGCTTCGGAGGCCGATTTATACAGGATCGAATCAGAGCTGGTGTTATTCACTGCAATACCCTGTGAACTTGGCTCGAGTTCAAGGAATTTTTCACAGGAATTAAAGGCCAGCAAGGCTATGACGACGCCTGAAAAGAGTACGTAATTCTTCATTTTAAAAAGATTTTGTTCAAACGCTGTGGTTGAACCGGGTTATTAAAATTCAGCATTTACTCCAACCGTCAGGGTGCGTGCTTGCGGATAGGTGCCGTAATCGATGCCCAATTCGGTGGCGCTGAGCCCGAAAGCATTTACTTCGGGGTCGAAGCCGGAATATTTAGTGAAAGTCAGCAAGTTCTGACCGGTGGTATAAACCGCCAACTTGTTGATTCCCAATTTTTTAATTGAATTCGGGTTGAAGTTGTAGGTGAAAGTAAACGATTTCAACCGGAGATAAGATCCATCCTCAATAAATCTGGATGAGTTGCGCACATTATCGACATTGCCGCCACCTACGGCACGTGGAATATCGGTATCGCGGTTTTCCGGCGTCCAACGGCGCAAAACAGCGGTCGATTGGTTTTTACTGTCGAACATACCTTCCAGATCAATCCGGGTAGCGTTGAAAATATCGTTGCCGTGGCTGCCCTGGAAAAAGATGTTCAGGTCGAATCGTTTCCAGCTGAAGGTGTTGGTGAACCCATAGGTGAATGCCGGGTTGCCATTGCCGATAACCGTGCGGTCGCCCGGATCGAAAATGCCGTTTTCATTCACATCCTTGTATTTCAAATCGCCGGTTTCGGGATCGACGCCTTCCGACACATACCCGAAAAACGAGCCGAGCGGCAGCCCCTTTTTCATAATAGCCACATCCTGGTTGTTGCTGTAAATTCTACCAAAATAGTACACATCGGTGAATTGCAGATCGGTGACTTTGTTTCTGTTAAACGAAATATTAAAATCGGAACGCCAGTCGAGTGCCTTGCCTTCCAGGTTAACAGTGGAAAGGCTGAAATCCAGGCCCTTGTTTTCAATGGATCCGGCATTGGTTTGAATGGTTGAAATCGGCAGGGAATTGGACAGTTGGACGTTCAGGATAACGTCTTCCGTTTGTTTCAGGTAGGCATCTGCCACAAAAACGGCTCTTCCGCGCCACAGCGACAGATCGATACCGATGTTGGATTGCGTGGTGGTTTCCCAGCGTAAATCCGGATTACCGTAGGTAACCTGAAATGCTGCCGGGCCGGCGAGCGGATTGGCCGATGCGCGGCGCGAATAGGAGATCAGGCCGTAACGCGCATAGTTTGGAATTCCCTCCTGGTTGCCGTTTTTACCCCATCCGGCACGAATTTTCAAATCGTCTATCACGTCTAAACCTTGCATGAACGGTTCATCCGAAATGCGCCATCCGGCAGAAAATGAAGGCATGGTACCCCAATGGTGGGCCAGTTTGGAGGAGCCATCGCGCCGAATGGTTGCTGTGAATAAGTATCTGCTGTCAAAATCATATTGCACGCGGCCGAAAAAGGAGGCGATCGACCACGCTTCTGCATTGGTGGATCCCGTAATAGTATTGGCTGCGTTAAGCGTTGTTACAGAAACGTCGGACGGGAAGTCGTTTCCAGAAAGGAACGACTGGTTCCATTGCGATTTTTGAATGCTGCTTCCGCCTAACAAAGCCAGGTGGTTGGAGCCGAACGCGGTTTGGTAATTGATCGTATTTTCCCACAACCATTCATTCGAATTGAACTTATCCGCCTGCCCGAATCCGTTTTGATTACGGCCGAAATTGGTGCGAAACGGATCGAGGTAATAATCCCACTGGTGGGTATTCAGGTCCGTTCCAAAATTTGTTTTTAAAGTCAATCCTTCTACCAAGGTAGCCTCAGCGTTGATGTTGCCGAAAATGCGGGTGTCGGTTGTCAGTTGGTCGGGGCCGAACATGTATGCCACCGGGTTCTCCCAGGATGGTTGAAACGGGTTTGGGTCATATTGTCCGCTGCCGTCGTTTTTGTAAATTGTAAGGAATGGCGGCGTATTCAAGGCGCTCATAATTACACCGCCGCGGCCACTGCTGGCGTTGTCGGGCGTATTTTTGGTGCGGCTGCGCAATACATTGAGGTTGGTACCGATTTTAAGCCATTTATTTGCCTGGCTGCTGAGGTTTAACCGAACGGAATACCGATCGAAGCGGGCCGGTTTGACGATGCCTTCATTGTTCAAATAGTTGGTGGAAACCATGTACCGCATTTTTTCATCTCCTCCCGAAAGAGCCAGCTGTACGCTTTGGTTTTTACCAAATCCGAAGGTTTCTTCCTGCCAATCAGTGTATCGGGTAGCTGCGGGGTCGAGTGCGCCAGGGATAATTTCTTCCATCAGGTTGCGGTACTGTTTGGTACTCAGCGTTTCCACTGTTTTGCGCAAATTGGAAAAACCGGTGTAGGCTGAAAGCCGGATTACCGGCGTGCCTTCATTGCCGCGTTTGGTGGTGATGAGTACGACGCCGTTGGCTGCACGCGCTCCATAAATTGCTGCCGAAGACGCGTCTTTGAGCACGCTGATACTCTGAATGTCGGCTGGGTTCAAGCCCCTGATATCGGTGGTAGGAACGCCGTCAACAATATAAAGCGGTTCGTTGCCCGCCAGCACGGAAGTTGCCCCGCGCACGCGCACGGAAATGTCGTTGCCAGGTTTGCCGGATGGTTGCACGACTTGCACGCCGGCGGCCTTGCCTTGCAATGCTTCGGCTGCAGAAACCATTGGCCGGTCGCGAATGTCTTTTTCATCAATGACCACAACAGCGGTGGTGATGTCTTTTTTCTTTTGGGCGCCATATCCGACCACCACGACCTGTTCGAGGGTGGTGATATCTTCGGTAAGTATGGCATTAACAATGCTTCGGCCGTCGACAGGAACCATCACCGTAGCATAACCTGTGTACGTAAAGACCAAGGTGTCGGCGCCTGAAGCTGCTACACGAAACGTGCCGTCGATGCCGGAAACGGCTCCCACGGAAGCTGATTTTACGGCAACCGTTACTCCGATGAGCGGTTCTCCCTGGGTATCGGAAACTTTACCTGTTACTTGTGCGGAAGCTTGAAAAACCGCACAAATCGCAAAAAAGTGTATAAAAAATTTGGTCATTGTCTTGCAAGTTGATGTGATCGGAAACCCTGGAGGAGCGCCAATTTAGTAGCTGGGAAATTGGTGAAGTGGCCGCAGGATGAAAGGGGGTCGGGGGCAGCAGGCCGCCCCCGACCAGATTATTCACTAAAACTCTAATCGTCTTTATCTGACAAGCACCATCGTCCAGGCTTTAGAGCCATCGTGGCCGGTTGAAATATCGACCGAAACAGTCAATGTTTCCACGCCGCCTGCATTCACATAGCTCATTACTTCGTAACGGTTGGTTGCGTTGCCGCCATTGGGCAAGTCGGCTGCATTACCGTTTTCACCACCGTAATACCCTTTGTAAAATCCGATAAATGCTGCTTTGCCGGGGCCGTTGGTGAGGGTAATCACCGGGCGGTTGCTACCGTTTGCAGGGGTAAACACAAAGCTGTGGATACCTGATCCGAAAGCTGCTCCGTTTCCGCTGGCAGCAATCTGTGCGTCTGACCAACAACCGTTGGGGGTACCCATGTAGCTGTCGTTGCGCGCATCGCCGTTGGTTTTGTACTCGTATGTGCCGCCGGCAGTGAAGATGAATTCATCATTGGTCATGCACGACCAGTCATCTGTGCCTGCAGTAGTTCCGTCGAGGAAATTGGCCGGCACACCCCACCATGCATTGCTGCCTAGAGCGGGGCCTACGAATACTGAATTGGCTGCATTACGCACTTTCCATGCACCGCCAACCAATTCTGCTTCTGTGATCGGGGCAGAAGTCATGGTAAATTCTTGTTCGCTTACGGCTGTACCTGCTGCATTGGTAGCCGTCAGTTTTACTTTGTACAAACCTGGTACAAGGTATGTGTGTTCGGGGCTTTCCGCCGTTGAAGTGTTGCCGTCGCCGAAATCCCAGCTGTAAGAATCTGCCAGAGAGGAAGTATTGGTAAGCGTCAGTTTAAGGCCGTCAACTGCGCCGGTGAAACTTGCTTTAGGTTTAGGGTTTGGAATAGCGGGTTCATCAGCCGGATTGTCGTAGTGTACGAGGGTAATTTTCCAGTAAGCATCGTCGTTTCCGGTGGTGTTATCCTGGAATTTCCAGTCGGACTCCAGAATCAGGGTATCAACGGCGCCGTCGTGCAGCTTGATGATATCCAGTTTGACGGATTGTTGCGGCACTTTTACCTCGGTATCTGTTCCAATTTTCGGTAAGCCGATGAAGGCGCCCAAACCTTTTACTTCAAGGGTGGGTTTGGTGCCGTTGGTTAAAACAAATGTGTGCGTACCGTCGCCGAAAGCGGAAAGATCGATACCGCCTGGACCGGTCATATTAGCTGGTGTGGAGGCCGCACAAATATTAGCCGGTTCGAACACGTTGCCTTCAGCCCAAAAGTCGCCGTTGGTTTTGTATTGCATTTTACCATCGCGGAAAAAGATCCACTCATCGTTCATGATACAGGGGCGCAGAGCGATTTCATCATTATCGCGGCCTTGAGCCCACCAAACCTGATCTTTGGCAATCGGACCAACTTCCAGCGGCCAGCGGCCGGGGCCTACGGAACGCAGCAGCTTCCATGTTTTTGACACATCGCCTACCAATTTGGTCAGTTCTGCATTGGCATCGGCGATTACGACTGATTGAGTGGATACGTCGGTTCCGCCTTCGCCGGTAGCTGTCAGTTTAACGGTGTAGGTACCTTCAGCAGCATAGGTGTGTACCGGATTTTCTTCGGTGGATGCGGCTGTGCCGTCGCCAAAATCCCAGGAAAGGGAGTTGTGGTTTTGGGCTGCGCTGGTAAATGTTACTTTTTTGAAATCGACGGCATCAATCGCGAAAGAGAAGCCGGAGATCACCTCAGGTTTTTCTTTTTTGCACGATTCAACCACCGTTACCAGCAAAACAATTGCCAGTAGCCAGGGATTTAGTAATAACTTCTTCATACCTTTTAGAAATTTGATAGCCCTGCAAACAGGAGCCGGTGTGGAAAAAACAAACCTGCATCATTTGAAAAATGCAGCTTGCAAAAGTGGCGCTTAAAGGCTCCGGCAACGGCTTTTATACCTACAGCATTACTACTTCACTTCTGTTTTTGCCTACGCTACGTATACTTTAAAAATGATTTTTCAATTCTGTTTTTACTTTTGCTTGACCGAATTTTATGTACATACCCAAAACGATTAAAATTATTTTGTTTGCTATTTTGGTTTTTATGTGTTCCAAAATGGCTTTTTCTCAAAGTGTAAACCTTGGGAGCCCGCCCGTTTTAAACTTCACCAAAAAGACATATAAAGCCGGCACACAGATTTGGAGCATCGCGCAGGACGAACAGGGGGTGATGTGGTTTGGAAACAACGATGGGTTGCTCAAATTCGACGGTATGCACTGGCGGCTCTACCCGCTGGCCAACAAAACCATCGTGCGATCGGTGTGTGTATCCAAGGATGGAAAGATTTTCGTTGGCGGCCAGGATGAGTTCGGGTACTTCGCCCCTACGGAAAACGGCATGCTGACTTACTATTCGCTGAAATCGCTGGCGCCGCCCTCCGAACAACCTTTCGGTGAAGTGTGGAATATTTCGGCCCGCGACGAAGGCATCTTTTTCAGAACCGACCACCAGGTATTTCGTTTCCACAACCAACAGGTTCAATCCCTTTTCCCACCTGGGGTCGACTTACATTTTATGGGCGATTGGAAGGGCCGGTTGATGGTTCAGGACGGTCAGAAAAAATTGTACGTTTTTGAAAATCAGGCCCTGCGCCCGCTGCTGCAACCTTCCGACTTCCGGTTTGGCACCATTTCAGGTTTGTTGCAATGGTCGGCCGACACCATCCTGGTAACCACAATCAACAACGGCATCTGGTATTTTGACGGACAAGGTTTTTCCCCCTGGAAAACGCACGATGATCATTTCCTGAAAACGAATATTATTTTTTGCGCAGGCATGCTCAGCGACGGCAAAATCGCTCTGGGTACTTCTCTCAATGGCTTGGTTACCCTCGACAGGCAACGCCGCATGCACCACCACCTGAATAAAAAAAGCGGCCTGCAGAATAATACCGTGCTGAGTTTGCTGGCGCCCCAACGAGGCGGCCTCTGGCTCGGACTTGACAATGGAATCGACTTCGTTGATGTGCATTCACCGTTTTCAATGATTTTTCCCGATGGTGAGCTGCAAGGCACGGGTTACACCGCACAGATATTTCAAGGTAAAATTTATTTCGGCACCAACACGGGGCTGTATGCCACCGACTGGACCGATTATTACGCCCCCGATAAACGCCAGAATTTTTCAAAAGTCCGAAATTCAGAAGGGCAGGTTTGGAGTCTGGGAGAAGTGGACGGAAGCCTTTTAATGGGCCATCATGAAGGCGCATTTGAAGTACATGGATTAACAGCCGCCAAACTCACTTCCCTGCAAGGCGTCTGGAAATTTATCCCGTTTGCTGCAGGACTCTCCATTGCGGGCCATTACAACGGTTTGGCCGTGTTTAAAAAATCCGCTTCGGGCTGGGCTTTCGAATCTGTTTTGAACGGTTTGACGGAAAGCAGCCGACTGTTGGCGAAAGACCGGGAAGGCAATATTTGGATGGCGCACCCGTATCGGGGCGTTTTTAAGATCCGGGTATCTTCCGATCACCAGCACCTTGCTTCTGAGTTTTTTGACCATCGGCAGGGGTTGCCATCTTCCATTGGCAACCACCTTTTTCAGCTGGGCGATCATGTAGTTTTTACCGGCGAACGCGGCG
>JAEUUR010000197.1 GCA_016787465.1 Saprospiraceae bacterium
GGTACAAACTAATCCTGCCAACACAATCCATCCATATAGTTGAAATTTGAGTCCCGTAGCGTGTAACAACGCCCTTCGATCCGGATGGTTTTTGATGGCAGGTAACAGCACCAACGGCAGGAAAAGCATGCCTCCAACCCAAAATGCTGCAAAAAGGATGTGTAAAAAGACGGAGAGGTGATACACATTCATATCTTCAAAATCAACAGGAAAGAACCTTTAAAGAGTGAGGCGTAGCCTCAAATCGGCAAGGCGTGGCCGAGCCAGCCGTCCCACACTCACACCACACACCCACACTCCCGCTGAAGTGCGGAGAGGGAGGGATTCGAACCCCCGGTACCTTTGACAGTACGCCTGATTTCGAATCAGGTGCATTCAACCGCTCTGCCACCTCTCCTACTGGGAGTGAGTATGTGTTGATCGATGGGTTCCGTGAATGGGAATTAAAAAAAAGCGGCCGTAGCCGCTTGTCCAACACCCCAAACCCATACTACGCATATCAACTCACTTTAAATTGCGGAGAGACGGGGATTCGAACCCCGGATACGCTTGTGACGTATACGCACTTTCCAGGCGCGCTCCTTAAACCACTCGGACATCTCTCCGGAAATAAATAACTATGTTGATTTTTCGGGCTGCAAAGATAAATGCATTCCGCAATTATCAAGTGCTATGCGAAATGTTTTCTGAATTCTCTTGTAATTGATTTAATCAGAGCAAGTTGCCTGCTGCTTTCCTTTAAATTCCTGTAAATCACCAAAATACTGGTTTATCTTTGTCAGAACCATCCGATTATTCAACTGAAAATGCCTGCCTTCGGTTCCATGAGCCTGAAAAAAAGACTTCACAGCTTTCAATATGCCATCAATGGCATCCGGAATTTATTCACTTCTCAGCCCAACGCACAAATTCATCTGCTGGTTGCCCTGTTTACATTGGGTGCAGGGTATTATTTCCAAATTTCCCGCATGGAATGGCTGGCTGTATGCATATGTATCGTAACGGTCATCAGCCTGGAGGCTGTTAATACAGCATTAGAACATTTGACAGACCTCGTTTCACCTGATTTTCACCCTTTGGCGGGGAAGGTGAAAGACGTAGCAGCAGCAGCCGTACTGATTGCTGCCATTGGAGCCGTCGCCGTGGGGCTGATCATTTTTTTGCCGAAAGTGTTTTAAATCGGCACTTTTAGGGCAAAAAAATGAGGCTGACTCCACTAAGAGTCAGCCTCATTAAATTATCACAATCATTGCTCCCCAAAAAACCACGACTAAAATCCAAAAAAATCAATCTGTGAAATCCAAAAATCCGGCGAATCCGCGATCAGCCTTCAAGTGCGGCTACGCCGCCAACGATTTCACCCAATTCTTTGGTAATCGCTTCCTGACGGGCTTTGTTGTAGTTGATTTTAAGTCCTTTCAACAGTTCTTCTGCATTTTCAGTTGCTTTGTCCATCGCAGTCATACGTGAACCGTGTTCAGAAGCCAGGGTGTCTAACACACATTTGTGAAAGGTCAGTTGCAAAATGCTGGGAACAAGGTGTTCCAGCAACTGGTGTTGATCCGGTTCAAAAATGTAATCTGCCTTTTTTTGTTTTGCACCATCCGGCACTTCCATTTTTGGAACAGGCAGCCATTGTTGAACGGTAGGAAAGGTGGTGGCAGCATTTTTGAATCTGCCGTACACTACCTCAACTGCATCATACTTAGCGGTGGAGAACGCTCCCATCAGGGTGCGGGCAACAGCACTAACCGTGTTGTATTCTGGCTGGTCGTATACATGAATATACTCCGTGTTGAATTCAATATCACGGTAACGTCGGCGGAACCAGTCAAATCCTTTTTTGCCGATAAACAACACCGTCAACTTGCCGTCTTTTCGTTGCTGCTCGTATTTGTTGCGGATCAGGGCAGCTGCTTCTTTACAAATGTTTGTATTGAACGCACCACACAATCCACGGTTGGATGTCATGACTACGATCAAGGCCTGTTTTACGTCGCGGCTGTTACCAAAGCTGGTTCCTGCATCACCATCGAGGTTCGACAGGATATTTGACAACATTTTGTTCAGGCGATCAGCATACGGACGCACCTGTTGGATGCCTTGCTGTGCTTTGCGCAACTTGGCTGCCGAAACCATTTTCATGGCTTTGGTGATCTGTTGGGTGTTGATCACCGACTTGATCCTTTCACGAACTTCTTTTAATCCGCCGGCCATTTATTTAGAATGATGAATGATGAATGATGAATGATGGATGTAGAATGTAGAATGATGAAGTCAAAATATTCATCATTCATCATTCTACATTCATCATTATTTCTTGTATTGTCCTGCCAGGTCGGCTGCCAAGGCTTTTACTTTAGCAAGGCTGGCATCGTCGAGTTTGCCTTTACGGAATTCCTCCAATACCTCCGGCATTTTAGCTTCCATACGTTCCAGGAACAGGTGTTCAAATTCACGTACATCATTGAGCGGAACATCGCGGAGGAGGTTGTTGGTGCCCAGGTAAATGATGGCAACTTGTTTTTCTACTGGAACCGGACTGTATTGTGGTTGTTTCAGAATTTCCACGTTGCGGGCGCCTTTCGACAATACGGCCTGCGTAGCGGCATCCAAATCTGAACCGAATTTAGCAAATGCTTCCAACTCGCGGTATTGAGCCTGGTCGAGCTTCAATGTACCGGCCACTTTTTTCATGGATTTGATCTGGGCATTACCACCTACGCGGCTTACCGAGATACCAACGTTGATGGCTGGACGCACACCGGCGTTAAACAGGTTGGACTCCAAAAAGATCTGACCGTCGGTGATAGAAATTACGTTGGTCGGGATGTAGGCAGAAACGTCGCCGGCTTGGGTTTCAATGATCGGCAGGGCCGTCAGAGAACCGCCACCTTTTACCAAACCTGCTTTCAGCAAGCTTTCCGGTACGTTGTTCATCGAGCGAGCGATTTCATCGTTGTTGATGATCTTAGCTGCGCGTTCGAGCAAGCGGCTGTGGAGGTAAAACACGTCGCCAGGATATGCTTCGCGGCCTGGAGGACGGCGGAGCAACAAAGATGCTTCACGGTAAGCAACGGCTTGTTTGGAAAGGTCATCGAAGATGATCAATGCCGGGCGGCCCGTGTCGCGGAAATATTCGCCAATCGCAGCGCCGGCGAAAGGAGCGTAGAATTGCAGCGGAGCCGGATCGGAAGCGGAAGAAGAAACGATAGTGGTGTACGACATGGCGCCGTATTCTTCCAACGTCCGTGCTACAGTTGCAACGGTAGAAGCTTTTTGTCCGCAAGCAACATAGATACAGAATACAGGTTCGCCGCGGTCGAAAAATTCTTTTTGATTGATGATGGTGTCGATCGCGATGGCTGTTTTACCAACCTGACGGTCGCCAATGATCAACTCGCGTTGTCCGCGGCCGATCGGAATCATCGAGTCGATGGCTTTTACACCGGTTTGAAGGGGTTCGTTTACCGGCTGGCGGTAGATAACGCCCGGTGCTTTACGCTCCAGGGGCATTTCGTATTTGGCGCCTGAAATAGGGCCTTTGCCGTCGATGGGTTGGCCCAGGGTGTTGACAACACGACCTACGAAGCCTTCGCCGACTTCAATAGAGGCGATTTTGCCGGTACGTTTTACGATGGAACCTTCATGAATGCCATCGGATGCGCCCATCAAAACGGCGCCGACGTTGTCTTCTTCCAGGTTCAGTACGATTGCGCGTACGCCATTTTCAAATTCGACCAACTCGCCCGATTGAGCGCGGTTCAAGCCGTAGATGCGGGCGATACCGTCGCCCACTTGCAGCACCGTACCCACTTCTTCCAGATTGGTTTCTGCGCCGAAGCCGGCCAATTGCTGTTTCAATATCGCGGAGATTTCTTCCGGT
Organism: Saprospiraceae bacterium; assembly: GCA_016787465.1. GTDB lineage: Bacteria > Bacteroidota > Bacteroidia > Chitinophagales > Saprospiraceae > M3007. The sequence continues at coordinate 3,887 of JAEUUR010000197.1, forward strand.
CTGACGTCTGCCATATTTCAGCTTTTTATTGTAAGTTTTATGTAATGATGAGTGGACGATGTTGCGTTATAATTGAATCATAACCCAAACCTCATCACTCCTTAAAATTCTTTGATGTACAGGTTTTTCGAGAAGGTGTTTTTGAGGTCTTCAAGTTTTTGGGCTACAGAGGCGTCGAAACGCTTGTTATCAAATTCGAGTACGAAACCGCCGATTAACTCAGGATCAATTTTGGTAATTACGTCCAGTTTTTCCGTTGTAGCGCCGCTTGCCAGGAGTTGTTTTTTCAATTCGGCCAACACACTTTCTGTCATTTCAGAAGCGGTGGTCACCGTAACTGTGGTAATATTTTGCATCACCTTGTATTGTCTGACAAATTCTGCTGCAATTTCAGGAAGGTACGCTTCACGACCTTTGTTTACCAGCAATTCGAGGTATGCCATCGTCAAAGCGTCTACTTTGCTTTTAAAGATGGCTTCCAGCACCGCATTTTTTTTGTCCGCATGAATGATGGGGCTTTTAAGCATCATGTACAGATCCCGGTGGTGAACGGCTGTAGCTATCAAATTAATATCGGCGCTCACGCCGGCTAATTTGTTCTGCTCAATCGCTAAATCCATCAAAGATTTGGCGTATCGTGTGGCAATTCTTATTACACTCATGGTGGAAATAGGTTTATCTGCAAATCCTTCAACACCGTTTGAACAGTTGATTGATTTGCATGCCGACCAATCAGTTTAGTTCAGTTTGATGTTGTCGGCCAGTGATTTGGCGTAGTTTTCCTGTTCCGACTTGTTGGCCAGTTCTTTGCGCAGGATTTTTTCAGCAATTTCCACCGCCATTTGGCCTACTTCGTTTTTGAGAGAAACCACAGCTGCCATTTTTTGGTTTTCAATGTCCTGAATGGCGCTTTCTACTTTGCGTTTATATTCCGCGTTGGCGCGTTCTTTGGCTTCAGCAATGATTTCGTCTTTGGCGTCCTTTGCTTCTTTCAGGATAGCGGAGCGCTCTTCGCGGGCCTGAGCAAGCAGCTTTTCATTCTCTGCCTGGAGGTGCGACATTTCTTCGCGGGCCTTTTTGGCTTCATCCAGGGCATTTTGAATGTCTGTTTCCCGCTGTTTGAGTGCTGCGCCGATCGGTTTGAAAGCGAAACGGCTCATCAGGAACCAAAAAAGGAGGAAGATGACGGTTGTCCAGATCAAAAGACCTGGTTCGGGTTTGAGTACGTTGAAATCTGCCAGAAATAACATCTTTCGAAGAATGAAATTGAAGTTCGTTATAATTGATGCCGGCTAGCCGGCACGAGATCGTCAAAACAGGGGTTGAAGAACGAACCAACCGTTGCTCCATCAACCCCAATGGTTTTCTTACTGAACGCCTGGAGCGGCAACGAAGAACGACAATACCATCGCAACCAGGGCTGCACCCTCAACGAGAGCGGCAGTCAAGATCATGTTGGCACGGATGTCGCCTGCTGCTTCAGGTTGACGGGCAATGCCCTCTACGGCTTTACCGCCGATTTGGCCAATGCCGAGACCTGCGCCGATTACTGCCAGGCCTGCACCAATTGCTGCGTACATAAGTGTAAATTTATGAAGTGAATGAATAATTTTTTATTGATACTACGGATTTTAGTCCGATGTATGTTCAGTGATGATGTGGTTCTTCGATAGCGGTGCCGATGTACGTAGCGCTCAACATGGTAAAGATGAAAGCCTGCAGGAATGCAACCAGCAATTCCAGGGTCATCATGAACAACGTGAGCAACGTAGAGGCGCCGATACCGATGATGGAGCCGCTCATGCTTTCACCTGATTTGCCCAGAATGAATATCAAACTTACAAACGACAAAATCACAATGTGACCAGCCGTAATGTTGGCAAACAAACGAAGCAGGAGGGTGAAAGGTTTGAGGAACAGTCCCAGTATCTCAATCGGGGTTAAAATGAATATTTTCAAAAGAGCGGGCACGCCAGGCATCCACAAAGTGTGTTCCCAAAAGTGTTTGTTCGCGCTGAAAGTTGAAATCAGGAATGTCAGTACAGCCAATACAATGGTGATGGAAATGTTTCCGGTCACATTGGCGCTGCCGGGGAAAAAAGGAATTTGCCCGATGAGGTTGAGGCCCAGGATAAAAAAGAAGGCCGACATCAGGTAGGGCATGTATTTTTCGTAGTGGTGGCCAATATTTGGCTTGGCTACTTCGTCACGAATGAACGTGTAGAATGGTTCTATGAAGTTTTGCAATCCTTTTGGCGCATGTCCCCGGCGTTTGGTCGCGGAATTAGCCACCGAGCGGAATACCAAAAACAGGAAAATGGCCGTCATCAACATTGTAAATACATTACGTGTGATGCTGAAATCCATGAAGCTCGTGACGCCGCCGCCCAAAATGCCGCCGTCGTAGGTAGTTTTGGCTTCCAGTGGATAGCATTGGCCTTCAATGACAGCGTTGTACTGCATTTTCTTTTTGCCTTCGCCTTCTACTTCGAGGTGCGTAATGTCTTCAATCGCATAATCGCGATCAGCCATTTGGCCGCCCTGGATGCGCATTACTCCACCGTGCACAAGCACATAACCTTCGTGCGAATTTTCACCGGTGCTGTGGTGGTGGGGGTGAAAGGCTTTGGTGGTCATAAAAGACCAGCCTTTTTCCGATTTCAGGATGACGGGCAAGTGGAAATAAATATCCCCAAACACGTGGATAATGTTGGCATCCGAAATGTGGTGCACGGCATTGTCGCCGGCGTTAAATTCTTGCGGGGCATTGATGGAATGACCGCACTTTCCGTGCTCTTCCGCGTGTTCTGCAGGCTGAGGAGCCGCGGAATCAGGCTGGGCATGTTCGTGCCCGTGCTGATCGGTGTGAGTAGGGTGGTCGTGCCCGTGGTCGTTCTGAGCGTAGGCAAATGCAGCGAAACCGCTGAAAATCAATGCAATCCAGTATTTACGAATAGCTGTCATGTTCGCTATTGAAATGTCTTTTTTCAAATCGGCTGCAAAGGTACTATGCGATTTTCGTTTAAAAAAACCAAGAAAATTATTTTTCAGAAAAAAATAAGGAAACAGGCTTTCGAGGTGTGGTGATTCGGAATTAAATTTGGAATGGGCGGTAAAATTGCCTTCTGGGTCAATTAATTTTTTTTAAAAATACCCCATCGCCTTAATTAATAAGTTGCTTGATAGTTCTTTGCGGAAAATAAAACTTGTCAAATGGATTTTAGGCGGGCATTTTTTGCAGCGGGACCATTGCTTTTTCTGGCTACCTTAATGCTTCCAGCACCTGATGGACTTGGGTTTGCGGGTCAGGCTACAGCAGGCATCACACTATGGATTGCTATTTGGTGGATTGCCGAACCTGTTAAGTCAGCAGTTACTTCACTGTTGCCTTTGGTGTTGTTGCCTTTATTAGGTGTGATGCCTGTTAAAACAGCTTCGGCTGAATTTGGCAACGAAATCATATTTTTGTTCATCTCCGGGTTTTTTATTGGAAAAACCATTGAGAAGTGGAACCTGCATCGCCGTATTGCCCTGAACCTCGTAGCGTTTCTCGGCACCAACCCATCACGGATGGTACTTGGTTTTATGGTTGCAACGGCCGGTATTTCCATGTGGATATCCAATACGGCAACTGCCGTGATGATGACACCGGTGGCAGTTGCCGTCGGACAACACATCGGCGCAGGAGAACGGAGTAAAAATTTTAGGATTGCCCTCTTGTTGGGAGTAGGGTATGCTTGTTCGATTGGAGGTTTGGCAACAATTATTGGAACGCCTACCAATGCTATTTTTATTTCTTATGCTGCTGCTAAAATGGGTGAAACCGTTTCTTTTTGGAAATGGTTTTTGATCGGGTTGCCTATCTCTGTATTATTATTATTGGTGTGCTGGCAACTCCTGATCCGGATTTTTCCACTTCCAAAGGATTTGGGCGAACACAATGAGTCGAGGCAAACAATTGTTGCAGAGCTTGAAAAGATGGGTAAAATCACTACGCCTGAGGTGCGGCTCCTGCTTACCTTCGGTGCAGTAGTTCTGGCATGGATTACAGGTTCCTTGTTGTGGTACCATCTGGTTCCGAACTGTAACGACACCCTGGTGGCGGTTGCCGGCGCGATTTTGTTGTTTCTGGTGCCTGCCGGGAAACATCGAAATCATGTGAAACCTGACCATTATGAACCCCTGCTGGATTGGGGTACAGCCGTTACCATACCCTGGGACATTATTCTGTTGTTCGGCGGTGGTCTGGCCCTCGCCAAAGGATTTGATGTCAGTGGCCTGGCGCCCTGGATGGGCGAACAATTGAAAGGATTGAGCACCTTACCCCACGTTCTGATCTTGCTCAGCGTTTTAGTAGTGGTGGTGGTATTAAGCGAAGTGGCTTCCAACATAGCTACGGCCTCCATGATGATGCCCGTTCTGGCAGCTTTGGCCCTCAGTATTGGCTCGCATCCTTTCGGGCTTTGTATGAGTGCCACCCTGGCGGCTTCCTTCGGATTTGGCTTGCCGGTAGCAACGGCGCCTAATTCAATTGTATTTGCATCCGGCTACTTGACAACCAAAGACATGGCAAAAGCAGGGTTCATTTTAGATGCGTTGGCTATCTTGATTTTACTTTTGGTGATTTACCTTGGGTTGCCCTGGGTTTGGGGGATTACCGTTTAAGTTAAACTTCAGTGAAAAGGGAATTTGTTCTGAATATCATTCTCCTGGTTTTTATCAACCTGTTGATAAAGCCGCTATTCATCTTTGGTATCGATTTGGGCGTTCAAAACCGATTGGGTGATCAGTATGGATTATATTTTGCGCTGCTAAACCTGACTTATCTGACACAAATCATCAACGATTTTGGTATCCAGAGTTTTAACAACAGGCACATCAGCCAGCATCCGCATTTGTTGCCCAAGTATTTCCCAAACCTGCTGGCCATAAAAGCAATCCTGAGTATAACCTATGTCTTGCTTACTTTTTTGATTGCCTGGCTTGGACTTGGTTATGGGGCAGCAGCATTGCCTTTGTTATTGGTGTTATTGTTGAACCAGGTATTGGTTCAACTGATTTTATTCCTACGTTCGAATATCTCGGGGTTGGGATATTACCGTCTCGACAGCCTGTTATCGGCACTGGATAAATTCTTGATGCTGATTACGTGTGGCGCCATTCTATGGGGAGAGGTAACTGAACTCACCCTGATGTCGTTCGCATGGGCGCAAACATTAGCTCTACTCACCACCGCAATTGTTGTATTTGTGCTGCTATCGCAGGTGTCGATGCTTCCCGCCCGGCCATCCTGGTCGAAAAACTGGCGTGCTGGCAAACCGGCTTTGCTGATGTTGTTTCGCCAAAGTATGCCGTATGCCTTGGTGGTGTTGCTGATGTTCGCTTACACGCGGTTGGACGCGGTGTTGCTCGAACGGATGGCCGGCGAAGGGCAGGCCGATGTGTATGCAGGCGCATTCCGGTTGTTGGAAGCTTGTAACATGTTCGGTTTTTTGTTTGCCTCGCTCTTGCTTCCGATGTTTGCTCGTTTGATAAAACAAAAAGCCAAGGTCAGGCCTTTGGTTTCCCTCAGTTTGAAATTGATTTGGGCCGGTAGTTTGTCTTTGTCAACGGCCATCTTCTTTTGCAGGGAAGATTTGCTGAAATGGATGATGCCCTTGCGTGCAACGAGCGACAGATTTGATGTACTCGGGGTGTTGATCTGGGCATTTGTACCTGTGAGCGTCACCTATATATTTAGTACATTGCTCACCGCCCGCGAACGCATGATGCGCATGAACCGCTATTTTTTGATCGGGATTGCTATTGATCTTGGACTGAACCTGTTCCTGATTCCTCCATATGGCGCACTTGGCGCTGCAATTGCCGCATTGACAACGCAGGTATTTATATCCATTTCTATGGTTCGCCTGGCATTTAAGGAATTTGGATTCAGTGCAACCACTAAGTCAATGGTTCGTTTAGGAGGCTTTGCTGCGTTTGTGGTGGTTTCAGGATATCTGGTGGGAAAAATGATGGTTTTGCACTGGGGGGGGCGGTTTGGATTTATGCTCGTTGCCGGCGTATTCGGATATGTTGCGTTTGGTTTGATCAATTTAAAAGAACTAAAGCGACAAATTTTTAGCGGACAAAGCGCACTCAGTTAAACACGCTTTTACCTTTGCTACATGAATCAAAGAACTGAAAACTGGATTTTGGGGAGCATCCTGGCTGTATTCGGCAGCTATATTGTCCTGCGCGCATTTATTCTGCCCATTACAGTAGATGAAGCAGCTACAGCCATCAACCATGTGCCCAGGCTGGCATTCGATACCTTGTTTTTTCAAAAAGAAGCAAATCCGAATAACCACATCCTGAATACACTGTTGATTAAAATCTTCACTGGGATATTTGGGTGGCATCATTTTGTATTTCGATTACCGGTATTAATCGGCGGCGGGCTGTACGCGTGGGCATCCTGGAAACTTGTTTTGAAAATGAGTTCCAATTCCTGGATCCGGATATTTTCCATCGCTATGTTGTTTGGAAATCCATACATGCTTGAGTTTTTCTCCCTAGGGCGTGGTTATGGCCTTGCGGCGGGACTGATGACGGTAGCTTTATATCAGGCATGGTTGTTTATGGAAAAAAATGAAGCCCGAAACCTGCGTTTGGCTTTCGTTTTTGCCGGCCTTTCTGTGTACGCCAATTTTACCCTGCTTATATTCTGGGCGCCGTTTACTTTTATGTGTTTGGTTTCAGCCTGGCAGTTGAATCCGTCGATCAAAACTTACTGGACTCAAACAAAACCCGCTCTTAAAACACTGGCAGTATTTGTATTGCTTTGGATCACCCCATTAAAACGGTTAAGCAAGGATTCGGAAATATTAAACTGGAATCAGCTCGGCACCTATTTTGAATCTGTTCAAAAATCGGTGAGGGCCTGCATCCATGCCAACGCCTACCTCGGCAGTGACTCCGACCTTGTGCTTACCTGGGTATTGTTGATTGGCATGGTTGCCGGCGTGCTGGTTGGGCTCAAGCGACTTTGGGATTCGAAGTTCAAATTATCGATAGAACCAAAAGCTTTTCTGGTTGTTCTGTTGTTGGGTGTTGTGGTTACCAATATTGTACAAGTGCGAATGACACATACCCCATATCTTCAATCGAGGCTGGCTTTGTTTTATTGGCCTTTGTATGCATTTACCATTGCCGCTTCAGTAACCTGGCTGTGGGAACGATTCGGGAAAAAAGCCGCGATGGCCTTGATGGCGCCACTGGCACTGATTCTTACTCTAAATACGGTTAGAACAGTGAACCTTCGTTTATCCCTTGAATGGTTCCATGATTCAGATACTTTTACGGTACTGGATTATTTGAAAAACTTATACCTGAAAGAGGGGCGAACAGAACCTTATTTAATTGATACGGAGTGGTTTATGCAAAATTCGTTCATGTATCACCTTGAAAAAAACACCTATGGTTACGCCAGGTATGCTAAAATTCCTGAGTTTCATGGAAACCGGCCGCCCATGAAAGAGGCCGATTTTTTTTACGGCATCAGCCCTGATAAGGTGCAGGAAGCCAAGACCGATTTCGATATTGTGTTCAGTGTGCCAAACAGCAGCCTGGTATTATGCCGGCATAAAAGATGATAACGACACCACAAGTCAATTTTCAGGATTTAGGCCTCATGAGGTATCAACAAGCCTGGGATTATCAGACCGCCTTACACCGGCAGATGGTCGACTGTAAATTGGCAAACAGGCAATTGCAACCTGGTGATTATCCTCAGTCTAACTATCTATTGTTTGTAGAGCATCCTCCGGTGTATACCTTGGGGAAAAGCGGCTCCCTCGATCACCTGTTGTTATCAGAAGCTGAACTAAGCGCACAGGGTATCGATTATTTCCCGATTAACAGGGGAGGGGACATCACCTTTCACGGGCCAGGTCAATTGGTTGGTTATCCAATTCTTGATCTGGAATTGTTTTTTACAGACGTACACCGTTATGTCAGAAACCTTGAGGAGGTGATGATCCGGGTGGTTGGAGCATATGGTATCAAAGCTTTCCGAATCAAGGATTATACCGGGGTCTGGGTGGAGCGGCCTCATGAAGCTGCCAGGTATGGTAAAATTTGCGCCATTGGGGTACACCTGAGCCGGTGGGTGACCCTGCACGGTTGGGCTTTTAATGTAAATACGCCACTGGATTACTTTTACAATATCGTACCTTGCGGAATTACAGACCCTGACAAAACCGTCACTTCTTTATCTAAAGAATTTGGACAAGAAGTTGACTTTGAAGGATTGAAAAAAGAGGTAAAACGGCAATTTGCCGAAGTTTTTGAATGCGAGCTTATTTAACCTATGAAAAAAGATATTGAACAAAGAAAGGTGGATGACCTGATCATTGCAGTGGCGCCGCGTTTGCCTGGAGAAGAAGGGTATGAAGATTTTTGGGATGCATATATTCTCAACCTGAAGGACGAACCAATTCGTTCCGTGTTGGTAAATTCCACCGGATATGGCGAAATTAATGGTGAAATGCGTCGGACAAGCTCCCTGCGTTATTTTTGGGAAATATTGGGGCCGCTTCAATTGGAAAAAATTGAACCGATACAAATCACTCTATTTCATTTGGCACACGAATTTTGGGTGAGCTTTTCCTTCGACGAATATTTATACGACAAAAAATATGTCTTTGTGCCTGGCAGTCTGGATGACAGGAATTTCACCGAGATTCCTTTCCTGGGCCGCCAAGGTGTGATGATCCGATAATTATGAGTACACTGAATCAAAAAATGAGCAGCCCCATTTGGCAGGCTGTTGTGGTACTGTCAGCCACCGCCATTATTCTGACGGGCAATTGGTTGTTAAATCTCCTGTCGCCCCAATTTTCAGACGCCCTGTTTCCCTGGTCGATAGCTTCTGCATTTACCTTGTTTTTTGCCTTGCTGAACAGCTTGCTTAGTCTGCGCGCCGACAGTTTTGCCAAATATTGGCAGGCTTCCATGTACAGTTATGTCGTCTTGGCGTTTGGTACAGGCTTGTTGGCTTGGGCATTTTCCGGAATAGCCGTCGGCAAAGCCGGGTCATATAAGTGGATTTATATCGTGGTATCGATCGGATTCATGGTATTCCTTTCCATGGTCAATTTTATGAAGATCATTGTAAAATTTGCCGAAAAAGAGGAGTGGAATCAACCGCGAAGCAAACGGTAAACTCATGCCAGATATCAGATCGCAATATTGATCATTTAGCATTTTGATTTAAAGATGAAACCATTTTTTTTGTTATTGACGGTCATTGCGTGTAACCACACACCCGTTCAAAAAAACGATTCCTCCTTAGCATCCCAATCCCCGGCAGCGAGGGCAGTTTCTGACTCCATCGTACCCGCACAATATGCTAATGGGAAATTGATCACGCTGGAAAAAAACAATGCCCAATGGGAAAAAGAACTCAATGAACTGGAATATTATGTGTTGAGGCAGGAAGGCACAGAACGTGCATTTAGTGGCGATTTATGGGATCATCATGAACATGGAACTTATATTTGTCGGGGATGTGGATTGCCGCTCTTTGCTTCTGAAACCAAGTTTAATTCCGGAACAGGCTGGCCGTCTTTTTTTAAACCAATTGTACCCGATTGTATACGTGGAATTGTAGACAACAGCCACGGCATGTCGCGCCTCGAAGTGGAATGTGCACGTTGCGGCGGCCACCTGGGTCACGTTTTTAACGACGGCCCGGCGCCGACAGGCTTGCGGTATTGTATGAATTCAGTATCGCTCGATTTTGTAAAGGAATAACCCCTCGTTAAATTTTTTATCAGCCATTCACAGAGTCGACATCTCTTCCTGGGTTACATTTGCCCCGGCCAGGCACCATTTTCATCAGTAAGCAGTGCCTGGGCTTTGCTCATGGAACAACATATACATACACTGAATCAGAAACTTGCCGAGGCGAAACTCGGAGGTGGCCAGCAACGCATTGAAGCACAACACAAAAAGGGCAAACTGACAGCCAGGGAACGTATCCATTTTTTGATGGATCCCGACAGCTTCGAAGAGATTGGCGCGCTGGTGCTGCATCGCTGTACCGATTTTGGAATGGCCGACCAACAATTTCCGGGCGATGGGGTAGTGACCGGCTACGGAACGGTTGCCGGGCGGTTGGTTTATGTTTTTGCCCAGGATTTTACTGTGTTTGGCGGCTCTCTTTCCGAAACGCACGCCGAAAAAATATGCAAGGTGATGGATTTGGCTGTGAAAAACGGCGCGCCATTAATTGGACTAAATGATTCCGGTGGCGCACGCATTCAGGAAGGCGTAAATTCTTTGGGGGGCTATGCCGATATTTTTTACCGCAACGTCCAAGCCAGCGGTGTGATACCTCAAATTTCAGCGATCATGGGCCCTTGCGCCGGCGGAGCAGTGTACAGCCCTGCCATGACGGATTTCATCCTTATGGTTGAAGGCAGTTCTTATATGTTTGTTACCGGCCCGAACGTCGTAAAAACGGTAACCAATGAGGAAGTCAGTTCTGAAGAGCTGGGCGGGGCTTCTACCCATGCTTCCAAATCTGGGGTTACCCATCTGACATCGGCAAACGATATAGAGTGTATTGCTCAAATCAAACGTTTGTTGTCGTTTATTCCGCAAAATTGTGAAGAAAAAGCGCCTCACCTCCCTTTTGAAATTGAGGAGGAGTACCGCGATGAACTCACCGATATTATTCCGGAAAACGCCAACCAGCCATACGATATGAAGGATGTCATTGCTGCTATCGTGGATCAGGAATCGTTTTTTGAAGTGCATGAAGCCTACGCTGAAAACATGGTGGTTGGTTTTGCCCGCCTGGCTGGCAGAAGCATTGGCATCGTAGCCAACCAACCGGTGAGCCTGGCAGGCGTACTGGATGTGAATGCGTCCAAAAAGGGCGCCCGTTTTGTACGTTTCTGCGATTGTTTTAACATACCATTGCTGGTTTTGGAAGATGTGCCGGGGTTTCTACCGGGTACCGACCAGGAATGGAACGGCATCATCACCAATGGAGCAAAACTGCTTTACGCATTTTCAGAAGCTACCGTGCCTCGAATCACGGTGATTACCCGCAAAGCTTACGGCGGCGCTTACGATGTGATGAACTCCAAGCACATTGGCGCAGATATGAATTTTGCCTGGCCTACTGCCGAAATCGCCGTGATGGGCGCCAAAGGCGCTTCGGAAATTATTTTTAAAAAGGAAATCGATGCGGCGAATGACCCGGTGGCAAAATTGCAGGAAAAAGAAAAAGAATACGCCGATACGTTTGCCAACCCATATCGGGCAGCTGCCCGAGGGTTTATCGATGAAGTGATTCAACCCCGGGAAACGAGGCGAAAACTCATCAAGGCGTTCACTATGCTGGAAAACAAAACCGTCAACCGACCCAAACGGAAACACGGAAATGTGCCTCTGTAATTCTATTTCTATCTATTAAAAAAAATACGGAGGCCGTGGGATTTCGGCCTCCGCAAACGCTCAAAACATTATGGTAGTAGTTATTGTGTTTTGATGAGTTTGAGCGAATGAATTTCTTGATTGAGAATGGCATTCAACAGGTACATCCCAGGGGCCAGTGTTTCTGTTGACAAATTGAAGTTGCTAATGCCCGCCGGAATAAGCAATCGATTGATCATTCGTCCGTTGAGATCATACAGGTTCACTGAAGTTGGCTGATACGGATCGGCAAACGGGAGCTGTATCAAAACTGACTCGGTAAACGGGTTGGGCGATGCAGAAAACTCAGTCAACAATTCGATTGGTTCCTGAAACTCCTCAGCATCCCGACTATCTGCTCCACCCTGCAGCATGCCGCCGCCGCCACAACTCTCGTGTTTGTAAATCGGGTATTTGTTGCTGTCGCCACCAAGGCGTTTTATCTTTGCAATATTTTGTACACCAACCAAATAGGAGCATTCTATAGTGGCCGCCACTTCTTGTTTGTAGGTGATTCTGAGTTTGGTCGAATTGTCGGATTCAAAAAACTGGAATTTGGTGGGGCCACTCCCAATGGTGGTAGGCTGAATTGCCGCTGTTATATCTCCGGTCTTGACCACTTTAAACCCACAGACGACGGTTCCGGAGATGTCCATAACCCTGATCGTAAATTTGGTTGCTGTTGTACCCGACCAGTCGAAATCACAGCTGTTTGACGTTGTCAGGGTGCAAACAGTCGGACAGGTACTTGGAACGGTAAAATCATTTGTTACCACATCAATAATTATGGTTTCATAAAAATCGGAGAAAGAAGATGATTCGCTTTCGTCTCCTAATTGGTCAATGGTCCAGATTTCACTTTGGTATTCGTTTCCAGCCGATAAATTCTGGACATGCGCATTGGCATTCATACCAAAGTAAATTTGATCATCTACGGTTGTCCCGGAGCCAGCCAGCCGTGTAATCACATGGTATCCGGCAGCTCCTGGAACAGGATCCCAGGATAACCTAGCCCAGGTACTTCCTACCTCATTGACTGTAACGTTGGTAGGGGGTGGAAGCAAAAGTAAATTTTTGCCTTCAGAAAAAAGCGCCGCACCCGATACGGAGAATGAAGCACCCAAAAACAGCAATAAAACAAATTTGAACTTGCACATGATGTACATAATTGTGTTTATTAATGATCGTGACATTTTGTTTTGCAGCGAGCCAAATTAACTTTGCCGCAATCAAATACAGTAAATTGTTTTGTCGTGGTGCAAATGTAGGTGCACTGCCACCCAGAAAATAGAACACATTTTTCAATGTTTACCGATGGCCGGGATCAATAACTTTTTCTCTTTTGACTTGGTAATGTCCTTGAGCGAGGATGAGGCCAACGGTTTCAGGCGTTATCTCAAAGGAGAGGAGGAAAAGAATCACCTCAAAGCAGATCAAATTGAACGGCTTTTTGATGTATTATTTTCATTAAAACTCGAACTAAAGGATGATATTGAAAAGGACGATTTGTACCCAAAAGTGTTTCCCGGTAAACCATTTGTCCATAACAAGCTGGAGAAATTGTCATCAGAGCTGAACAACTCCCTGAGGCAATATTTGTTGATGGAACGGTATTTAAAGGAAGAAAATGATGTTCAACGACAACTGGATTGGCTGGCCGAATTGAGAGATCGTTCCTTGAGCAGCAGGCATCATCAACTCAGCGGAAAACTTGCCAAACAACTGGAACCAGAGCAAAATGAATCGATTGACCGTTATTGGTTCCGCTTTTTATTGGAAAAGGAGCAGCACGAGTGGTTGGCCTTATTTAGCCCTAAAAGCGAACTGAACCTGCCTAATCTCCTGAATGCTTTTGATGCTTTCTATTTTGCATTTCGAACAGAATCTTTAAACAGGCTACTTCTGATTTCCAGGTTCGCTCTGTTGTCGCCAGAAGGCGCACAGTACATTGAACAGGAATGGCAGAACCAACATAATGGGCACCAAAGCCGGTTGTACCTGTCACTGTTAGCCAAAATTCATCTGTTGTTGAAAGATAACGCGCCGTCCGTGGAAGGGTTTCAACGATTACTTGAAAAGATTAAACAGGATGAGCAGTATATTGATGCCAATTCATTAAAAGGCGTATATAGTTATGTCAGAAGCCTGAGCACCTTTTTGATTGATTCCGGGCGGAATGAATTTGCCCCCCTTTTGCATGAAATACATAAACAAAACCTGGAGGACGGGCATTTTTATTCCCAGGGTAATATTCCGCCTTCTTCTTTGCTGAATATCATAAAAATAGGCCTTAAAGTTGGTGAGGTACAGTGGTGCCGGGAGATCGTGGAAAACCACAAAAACAGGATCATTGGCGATAGCCCGGAAAAGGACTACTATTCGCTCATGCTCGCACTCTGTTTTTTTTCGGAGCAGAAATATGAACAAGCTTTGTCTATCTTACCGTTCGACTCCAATTCGCCAACCTATTACCTCATGGCGCGCAGGCTGGAATTGAAAATTTATTATGAAGTCCGGTCCGACCTGATGCCATTTAAACTGGATGCTTTCAGGATGTATGTACGTCGGACAGGGATCAAAACGTTCCCTGCTGAAATGTACGAACAATTCGTGAATTTTGCCAACTTGTTACGTCAGCTGTACTTGTCATCGGGGATTGTGGACCCATCTCGATCCATGCAATTGGTCAAACGAATTCAAAGCAAAAAACGGATAGCTGAAAGGAGCTGGCTGCTGGAAAAAGCTCAGGAATTAGGCCAGAAAAAAGCCAAAATTTAGCCCTTTTTTTCCCGGACGTATATTTCCTGGTCTTTGTATTTCGAAGGGCACTTCAACAGCATTTCCGATGCTTTGAAGGTTTCTCCGTTCATTTGTCCGGTAAGTACAATGGATTCTGATCGTTCAAAATCCTGAGGTTTGGCGGCATGTAATTCAACCTGGCGGATTTCGCCAGCTTCATCCCGGAGCCAAAAAGACAAAAAGTCGGGGTTTTTTACCGGATCATAATCAACTGGGCGGTCTTTAACCAGGGTTCCGATGAGTTTTACCCGATCAGCGTTTTGGGATGCCTGGGCAAAATTGGCATAAGTAGTAACGTCTTTGCTTGCAGAAATCAAAATAGCGATTGCAGCTGCGATGACAAGTATGGCAATAATGTGTGATTTTTTCATGACTTGAACTAGCGAGCAGTGAATGAGGCAAAATTACAGGAAATTCGGCAATGTCCTCGTTCCCGGTGATCCAAAGGGCCGGTTTTGTTGAAACATTACCAAAAAATTACAGTGAATGCAGAGTGGCTTTGATACTTCGCGCTATTAATCAACGCTTTAGCCGAAGGCTGTTTTCATAACCAAACAGCGCGAAGTATACACTGTTCAGGTTGGTTTTTTCCCGCCTTTTAAAAATCCTTGAACTGATTTTAACGTATCCCACTGATCGTTCGCGGCCAGGTTTGCCTGGGAAGGCCAGGTGCCGGGATCGTGCATAGCAAGTTGAGGGCCGGCGGTGGCCAGAATTTCCTTTAGTCGATCAACCTCGGTTTCCGCTAATTGGCGGTAGGTATAAATGCCGTACTGGTTGAGCATCAGCTGGATTTTCGGTCCAATGCCTTCCACCACTGTGAGATCGTCGCGGTCGGCGGCGGCGGCGGAAATAACAGGCTCTGCAACCGGTGGCTCTGCTTCGGCTTTTTTGCTCGATTTTTTCTTTTCGGGTTGAGGCTCTACAAAGGCAACAGGTTCAATTACCAGGGCTTGCGGTGTATTTTCCGCCATGGCTGAAGTAGGCGCGGGTTCATTCGCAGCTTCATCCGTTACAACAACTTCAGGTACGGCAATAGGCAGTTCAATTTCCAAAGGCAAATCCGCAGATGCCGGCACATCGGGCGCGTGTGAAAGCCCTAATTCAGTGTCCAACTGGCGGTTGTGCACTTTTAATTCCGACAATTCTTTTTCCAACGCTTCCACCTCCTGTAAGAGATTTACGTTATCGCGGTTGATGCTGTCTACCTGCACTGACAAGCCGCTGCGGTCGCTTTCTGCGGTAGCCAGTCTGGATTTTAACGCTGTTAATTCATTGCGCAACGCTTCTGCAGTAGCCAGGTTGCTTTGGTTTTCCAGGCTCATTTTGTCGATTTGCTGCTTATATTTTGACCACAGCGCCCAACCCAGCCACAAGCCGATGAGAAAAGCGCCAAGCAGCATGATGATGATTTCCAGGGTGTGTTGGGTAAATGTGCCCGTACCCGGGCCGAGGGTTATATTTTGTTCAAACATGGTTCAACCAATAGTTTAATGTTCTTTTGATGTGGTTTTTGGTTATTTGCCAGTGCGGATTTCTACACGACGGTTGAGATACCTGCCGTAGGGGGTGTCGTTTGTGGCTACAGGCCGGGTGTCGCCGCTTGATTTACATATGATTTGTTTTGGTGAAACACCCTTTTTGACCAGGATATCACGGATGCTGTTTGCGCGTCGCAAGCCAAAATTATAGTTTTCCTTTGGCTCTCCCACGAAGTCGGTGTGACCTGTGATGCGAACTTTTTCACCGGAGCTGATCAACTGGCGGGCAAGTTCGCTCAGATAGGCGTCAATGGCGGCATCATCTTCTTTCCGCCATGATTTGTAGGGGAAATGGATGACCATCCGGTCTTCAACGCGTTCCATTTGCACATTGTCCATTTTGTCGGGAGTAACCGGGGCCGATTTAGTGTCGGGTTGATCCTTTTTTTGCCCTTGTGGGTCGACGGGAACTGCAGGAGGAATGTTCAAATCGGCAGTGTCGGGTTCAATTGCCGGTGTTTGTATAACCTCAACAACGGGTGATTTTTCTTTACAGGCATCTTTGATGCCACACACATACCACCTTCCGCATATGACAGCCCATATGACAAAGGCAGTAAGGATGACGGGTTTTGAATTCATACGGTGCAAAATTTAAAAGAACCAGACAATTGTCAGGTTTTCAACTGCAATGTTCGGTATTGATTTTCAGGTTTTTATCAAAAATATGAAAAAAAACGCAAATAACCTTTCTCTTGCGTGTTTTATTTCCCAAGGTTTTACCTTCGCCACAGAATCAAGCTGATTAATTGTGAGTTCTATCGTAAAAATAACCAACGCCGATATTTGCCAATCTGACGGTAGCGTCATTTTGAACAACATACACCTGGAAATCGGCGCAGGTGAGTTTGTTTATCTGATAGGTAAAACAGGAAGTGGTAAAACCAGCCTGCTTAAAACTATTTACGCTGCCTTGCCCCTGGCAACTGGAATTGGGGAAGTGGCTGGGTTTAACCTGAAAACCATCGACAGAAACAACATCCACTTGCTTCGCAGAAAACTGGGTATTGTATTCCAGGATTTTAACCTGCTCACCGACAGGTCGGTGGAAGAGAACCTGTTGTTCGTACTGCGCGCTACGGCATGGTCCGATGATGAGGCCATGCAAAAAAGGGTAGGCGAGGTGCTCGATGAAGTCGGGTTGAAACATAAACGATTATCCATGCCTTTTGAACTTTCAGGCGGCGAACAACAAAGGGTGGTCATCGCCAGGGCATTGCTCAATAACCCGCCCATCATCCTGGCCGACGAACCCACCGGGAACCTTGACCCGGAAACATCCGACGATGTGCTCACCTTGCTTCGCAACCTGGCCAAACAACACAACACGGCCGTTTTGTGCGCAACGCACGATTACCGCATTCTGCAAAATTTCCCTGCGCGTATCATCCGTGTACAAAATGGAAAATTGATCGATGACTAATTGAACAGGTATCCATAAAATCCCGAACTTCATTAAGTAATTCCGCAAAATCAATCTAATTTTGCGCCTTCAATTGTTATCAATTTCTTTCACCTACATATACATCATTAATGAACCTGCACGAGTACCAAGGCAAAGAATTGCTCAAATCTTTCGGCGTTAAAATTCAGGAAGGTATTGTCGCATACAATGAATCAGAAGCAGTAGCGGCGGCAAAAAAAATGAAAGAACTTTACAACTCCGATTTCTGTGTGGTAAAAGCACAGGTACATGCAGGCGGACGCGGAAAAGGTGGCGGTGTAAAACTCGCTAAAAACCCGGAACAAGCCGGTGAATTGGCAAAAGCCATGATCGGTATGCGACTGATCACTCCCCAAACCTCCGCAGAAGGCAAATTGGTGAGAAAAGTATTGGTAGCCCAGGATGTGTTCTACCCAGGGTCAAGCGATCCGAAAGAATTTTACATCAGTATCCTCACCGATCGCGGACGTGGCGGAAATGTTATTATGTACTCTCCTGATGGTGGCATGGATATTGAAAAAGTGGCGGAAGAAACGCCGGAACGCGTATTTTTTGAATTCGTGGATCCGCTGCTCGGTATCCGACCGTTCCAGGCTCAAAAAGTAGCTTTCAACCTAGGTCTGAGCGGCCAGGCTTTCAAAGAAATGGTCGACTTTGTGTTGAAACTCTACGCAGCATTCATCGGCTCCGACGCCTCCTTGTTCGAAATCAACCCTTGCCTCAAAACTTCCGATGAACGCATCATCGCCGTCGACGCCAAAGTAACGCTCGATGAAAATGCCCTTTATCGCCATCCGGACCTCCATGCACTCCGCGATAAAGACGAAGAAGATCCTGCCGACGTGGAAGCCCAGGAATACGACCTGAACTATGTAAAACTCGACGGCAACGTGGGTTGTATGGTTAACGGCGCCGGCCTGGCCATGGCCACCATGGACTTGATTAAACTTTCCGGCGGCGAACCCGCTAACTTCCTCGACGTAGGCGGCACGGCCGATGCACAACGCGTAGAAAACGCCATGCGTTTCATCCTCAAAGATCCGAACGTCAAGGCAATCCTGATCAATATCTTCGGTGGTATCGTGCGCTGCGACCGCGTCGCACAAGGCGTCGTCGACGCCTACAAAGCCATCGGTAAGATTCCAGTCCCTGTTATCGTTCGCCTTCAAGGCACCAATGCCGACATCGCTAAAAAAATCATCGATGATTCCGGCCTCGAAGTCATGGGCGCCACCGAATTCCAGGAAGCAGCCGATTTGGTAGCTAAAGTGCTTTCTAAATGATGAATGATGAATGATGAATGATGAATATTTTTGAATCATAAATGATTCAAAAAGAACTACGGGAGTATGTTGAAATGGAATTTAAACATATATTCATCATTCATCATTCATCATTCATCATTCATCAGTCATCATTCATCATTCATCATTCATCATTCATCATTCATCATTCATCATTAAAAAAGCGTGCCTTGTTGTCCGGATACCGGTGATGGGCCGCGCATGGTGACCCACGGCATTTCTTTAGAGAAGTTTTCCAGGCAGTAAGCCGCCAGTTCAGGCGCGAGGAGGTTGTCGGGTTCGTGGGTGAAAAAGTAGGCGGCTTCCAATCCGGATTCAAACCAATGTTTCAGGCGCTCCGTCCATTCCTGGATGCGGGTATAATCGCTGGGGTGCAGGCCATTGCCTACAAACCGGATCAGGGTGTTCGTGTGCGTGACGCGCATGTGGCACACATCGCGCCGGCCGGCCACATCGGTGATGACGGCAGCGATTCGTTTTTCTTTTAACAGTCGAAAGTATTTTTCAGAGGCCAGTCCGGGTTGAAAAAAGGCCGGGTGCCGCACTTCGATGGCTAAGGGGATGTGGTCGGGGAAGCGATTGGTAAACACCTCGAGCAGGTGCACTTCATCCGGGTTGAAGCCGGGAGGCAACTGCATAAAACAGGGGCCGAGCTGGGGTTTTAGGCCGCCGATCATATCTGCAAAATAATCGATTTCCCTGCCGGCCAGGCCGAGGTCGCGCGCGTGACTGATGGTTTGCGGGATTTTCGGGCAGAATTTAAAATCTTCCGGTGTATCGTTTCGCCAGCGTTCGATGGTCAGCTGGTCAGGAATTCGGTAATGGGTGGTGTTGTGTTCAATGGTGTTGAACTGTTTGCCGTAGTGGAACAGAAAACTTTTGTCTTTGGCGCCCACCGGGTACCATTTTCCCACCCAGGCTTTCATGTTGTACCCCGTCGCTCCGATGTAAAGCGTGGGGTTGTCGCTGCGCTTTCCGGGCAGTACCTGCTGGTTTTGAGCCGGCTCTGGCAGCAGGGCGAAGTTGACGAGGTCGACGGAGGCTAGTTTTCCAAAATCCATGTTGGGTGTTGATGGGGTAAAGATACGGGGTTGGGGTTAGACCCGTCCTTTAGACTTTGTCAGAGAAGTGAGGTGTGTATGCGGTTTTTTTTCACAAGGAGTTACAAGAGTTACAGGAGACACAAGCGTTTTTTGATACTCCTGTGTCTCCTGTAACTCTTGTAACTCTTTGTGAAAACCAATTTTGAATTGTATCTTTTCTTCATTTATCCGATATGTGACATTTGTTTGATGGAAGTTTTTTTATGATTTCCACTTTTTACCACTCCTTTCCATTTTTTTTGAAAAACTCCCCCCGCCGCTTTTCGCGCCATTTCAGCGGGCGCTCAGCCGAGCGGCGCTGCGCGTGAGCCGGCGTTTTGCTTTCTTACCTATTGCCTTGATTTTCAGCTAAAAAATCGACACTTATTCAAGCCATGCGCGGGTATACGCGCGTGAAGCGGTATTGTCTTTTGGGCTCCCCGGTGATGAGCAGGGTGGGCGATCGGTTGAATTGTTTTGGTTTTTTTCAATTTTTTTCAAAAAAAGATTTTTTATTAAATAGTTGATTTTCAATGTTTTATTATTTTTGCTGCATAGTAGTTTCTAAAAAAATCAAAAAAAAATAACCTCAAGTGGGAAAATGTGGTAAAAGTTGATACATTTGTGGCGGTGAATTATAAGCGCGTTCCCACAATTTGCGTTTAGATCGCCAACAAAAGCAGAAATAGAATCAGAGTCCCACACATTTATGCAACTCATAGGCGAATATCCTGTCGCCCTTGATGAAAAGGGTCGTATGCGCCTGCCAACCGCGCTGCTCCGCCAATTAGGTGACAAACCTGAAGGCGAGGGTGCGGGTTATGAATTTGTGGTAAACCGGGGTTTCGAAAAGTGTCTCACACTTTACCCCAAGCCGGTCTGGGATGCTATCACTGCCAAGTTGAGTCGTCTCAATCGTTTTAATGACCGGAACCGCGCCTTTATTCGCTCCTTCTACCTTGGAGCTTATCCACTTACCACCGATAGCGCGGATCGAATTCTATTACAAAAACCTTTAATGGATTATGCCGGTATCGGCAAAGAAGCCGTATTGGTTGCCATGGATGATCGGATCGAAATCTGGTCGCCAAATGCACATTCGGAAGTAGCTGCGATGGACTCCAACGCTTTTGCCGACCTGGCCAATGATGTCATGGGCGGCGGTGAAGACGGGGTAGGAGAGTTGTTGATGGGTGAATAGTACACGCCAGGTTTTCTGGATAGTTTGCTGCTCGCTAATTCAAATCGGATGGATAACTCTATGTATCACGTCAGCGTATTGCTCAACGAGTCGGTCGAAAGCCTGCAAATCAAGCCAGGCGGCACCTATGTGGATGCCACATTTGGCGGCGGAGGCCACTCAGACTTGATACTGAATAAACTGGGCGGCAAAGGCCGTCTGTTTGCCTTCGATCAGGATGAAGACGCCCGCCAAAATGCAACAAAAGCACCCTTTGCCGGAAATGATCAATTCTCCTTCATCCATGCGAACTTCAGGCATTTGAAAAGAATGGTGCGCGCAGAGGGCGTTCGGGTCGGAACAGTCGACGGTATCCTCGCGGATTTGGGCGTCAGCAGTCATCAGCTCGACAGCGGCTCGCGCGGTTTTTCCTACCGCTTCGATGCAGAACTGGACATGAGGATGGATACCCGCGAAGGCCCCACGGCAGCAGATGTGCTGAACCAGACAAGCGCCGTGGAATTGCAACAAATCCTCAGCGAACTGGGCGAAGTAAGAAACGCTAAAACCCTGGCAGAAGCCATCGTCCGGTTCCGGGAGAACAGCCCCTTCAAAACCACCGGCGAACTGACGGCTTTGTGCGAAAAGTATTTCATGGGCGACCGGATGCGCTACCAATCCCAGGTGTTTCAGGCGCTGCGGATGCATGTGAACGACGAGCTGGGCGCGCTCAAGGAACTGTTGGAATCGGCTTATGAGATGTTGGCGGTAGGCGGCCGATTGTCGGTCATCACCTTCCACTCCCTCGAAGATCGTATGGTGAAAAACTTCATGAAAACCGGCAATGTGGAGGGCATCGTGAAAAAAGATTTTTACGGAAATATCGATCGCCCCTGGGAGCTTGTCACTAAAAAACCCATCGAACCGAGTCACGAAGAAATCAAAAATAACACCCGGGCAAGAAGTTCAAAACTACGGGTAGCAGAAAAGAAAACCGCTGAAAACCAATAAATTAGGAATCATGGCAACCAATAAATTACTCAATGCACTGAATGTAAGCCAGCACACCACCAACCTGGTGTTCGGCAATTTTCAGTACATGCTTTTTGTCGGGTTCCTGGGTATCGTGTACATCGCGAATGCCCACTTTGCCGAAAAAGGGGTGCGCCGGATTCAATCGCTCCAAAAAGAAATGAAAGAACTGAAATGGGAATACACTTCGATTAAAAGTGAAACCATGTACAAGTCGATGCAAAGTCAAATGGATGAAAGTCTGGAATCAGCCGGACTGGATCTGGAAGGACGAGGCATCCGCGTGATTGAAGTAAAATAAACAACCATCAAACCACTTAAATTCAAACATTCACCATGTTGAACATCAAAAACGAAGTATTGGTTCGGGCTTACCTGGTTGCTGCCGGGTTGGTGGGCCTTGCCTTCGTGATTTTTTTGAGGATGTTCCAACTGAGCGTAAAAGATGCTGCCAAATGGGAGGCCAAGGCCGACAGCCTGTACGTGAAATGGGTGGATGCGCCGTCGCAACGCGGCAATATCCTGGCGGACGACGGTTCCTTGCTCGCTACCTCCCTGCCGTTCTTCGACGTACATTTTGACGCTAAAGCCGAAGGCTTGACGGATCAGATTTTTAATGATCAGGCGGTCGATAGCCTGGGATGGTTAATTTCCACTTATGTCGACCAGCAATACACCCCCGGCGCTTACGCTGCCTGGCTTCGCCGCCTCAGGGATAGCACAGAAGCTACTGCACGTGGTATTCGGTATGTGCCGATCGCCAAAAACCTGCCCTACGCCAAAGCCATGCAGATCAAAAACTTCCCGATTTTCAGGGAAGGCCGTTACAAGGGCGGGTTTATTATGGAACAGGTGAACAAACGCGAGCGCCCGTTCAAACTCCTGGCCCAACGTACCATCGGTTACACCCGAGAAGGCGCATTGCCGGTCGGGTTGGAAGGCAGTTTTAACAACGTCCTGGAAGGGAATGAAGGAAAACAATTGATGATCCGGGTGCCGGGTGATGTGTATATACCGATCAACGACCTGGCTGAAATCGAACCCGAGGCCGGCGACGATGTCGTCACCACCCTCGACATCAATATTCAGGACGTGGCTGAAAACAGCCTCCTGAGCGCTTGTCAGACGCACAATGCCGACCACGGCTGCGCCATCGTCATGGAGGTCAAAACCGGAAAAATCCGCGCCATGGCCAACATCGGTCGCACGCCGGATGGCTGGTGGGAAACATATAACTATGCCGTTGGGGAACGCGTAGAACCCGGTTCCATGTTCAAACTCGCCTCCTTTATGGCTATGATGGAGGAAGGTAAGTTGGATAATTTTGATGAAAAAATTCCCGTCTATGGCGGGAAGGTGAATATTTATGACGAAGAACTGGTGGATGCGGTTCCCCATGGTTTGGATTCGATGACCATCAAGCAGGTATTCGCCCAATCGAGCAATGTCGGTACGGCAACCCTGACACAACAGTTTTTTAAAGGAAACCCTTCGGCATTTTACGAACACTTGCTCGATTTCGGACTGCACCTACCCACCGACATAGAAGTAGGCGGTGAAGAAGCGCCGATTGTCAAAAATCCAAAGGACCCGAAAAGTGAATGGTCGGGCACCACACTGCCCTGGATGAGTATCGGGTATGAATTATTGCTGACGCCCATGCAACTGCTTACATTTTACAACGCCGTAGCCAATAACGGCCGTATGATGAAGCCTTACCTGGTGCAACGCACCGAACGTTACGGCGAGGTGATTAAAGAATTTCACCCGACGGTAGTTAAAAAAAGCATCGCCTCCAATTCAACCATCAAAAAGGCGCATGAATTATTGCGGGAGGTGGTAATCAGTGGTACGGCAAAAAATATTATGCCGGCCAATTATACCATCGCAGGTAAAACCGGTACCGCCCAGTTGAACTACCACAAGTTCCAGGCATCCAAAGGGATTCGTCACCAGGCAGGTTTTTGCGGGTTTTTCCCGGCTGATAATCCGGTGTATTCCTGCATCGTGGTCATCAGCGAGCCGGAACGCGGCGGCTACCACGGCGCAGAAGTAGCAGCGCCAGTGTTCAGAGCGATTGCCGATCGTTGTTTTGCCATGAAGGCCGAACTACATCCTCCAATCAACAAAAACAAAGCGCCCAAACTCGCATCCTCCCAACTGCCCACATACGATGCCGGATTGCGAAAAGATGTGAAAGAAAGTTTGAGGTGGCTGGGACTCGATTTTTTTAGGGTCGACGAAAAAGGGGAAGACAGCGAATGGTCGGTGATCGTTGCCCAATCCGGCGACTCACTCGTGATGAAGAATAGGGTAGTACCCGATAAAACCATCCCGTCGGTGGTAGGTATGGGCCTCAAGGACGCCATGTATCTGTTGGAAAACCGCGGATGTAAAGTTCGGGTGGTGGGTGTCGGAAAGGTGCGCCGCCAAAGCATTTCACCGGGAAGTCATGCATCCGGACAAACTTGTGTTTTATACCTCGAATAAAAAAATAAACATGTTGCTCAGCGAATTGCTATATCAAATTCCGGTGCTGGAATCAAGCGGCAACCTCGACGTCGAGGTTGGACAGATTTGCTTTGATTCCCGTGCCGTAAAAGCAGGCGATGTGTTTGTAGCCGTTCGCGGCGTATCGTCCGACGGGCATTCGTTCATTGACAAAGCCATTGAAAATGGCGCCGTTGCAGTGGTGTTGGAATCCATTCCTGCATCTCAACTGCCTATTCCCATGGTGAAAGTGGCTGACGCCGCGGAAACGTTGGGTAAAATGGCTGAAAATTTCTTCGACCACCCTTCTTATGAATTGATATTGGTGGGAGTGACCGGCACGAATGGAAAAACTACCACGACTACGCTGTTGTGGCAATTATTCACGGAGTTGGGTTTCAAATGCGGGTTGATTGGAACGGTGGAAAACCGCATCGGCGATAAGATCACCCCTTCCACACACACCACACCGGATGCCATTCGCTTACATGGTTTGATGCGTGAAATGGCCGATGCAGGGTGCAGTCACGTGTTTATTGAAGTAAGCAGCCACGCCATTCATCAGCGCAGGATTGCAGGATTGAGCTTTGCCGGCGCGGTGTTTACCAACCTGACGCACGATCACCTCGACTACCACAAAACCTTCGCGGAATACAGAGACGCTAAAAAGTTGTTTTTCGACCTGTTGCCTAAAACTGCGTTTGCACTCACCAACGCCGATGACAAAAACGGAGCCGTGATGGTGCAAAATTGCAAGGCAAATACGGTGACTTTCGGCTTGAAAAAAGCGGCGGATATCAAATCCAAAATCATCGAAAACAGCCTCGACGGGCTACATCTTGAAATAGACGGCGAACAAATTCATGCCCGATTGATCGGAGAATTTAATGCCTACAACCTGACGGCAGCATATGCGGTAGCACGGCAACTGGATATTCCTAAAATGGAAGCGCTAACGGCCATTAGCAACTTATTGGGCGCTGAAGGTCGTTTCGAACACCTTCCACATCCGAAAAAACCGGGCTGTATTGGTATCGTCGACTATGCACACACCCCGGATGCCTTGGAAAAAGTGCTCGAAACCATCGCCAAACTGAAGAAAAAAAATTCACGGGTGATTACGGTGACCGGCGCAGGCGGCGATCGCGACAAAACCAAACGGCCCATCATGGCTCAGGTGTGCGCGCGTATGAGCGACCAGCTGATCCTGACCAGTGATAATCCAAGAACAGAAGACCCTGCGGCAATCCTGCAGGATATGGAAGCCGGCTTGTCGGCGGAAGAGCGCAGTAAAACCATTGTGATCGCCGACCGCGAGCAAGCCATCAAAACCGCCGTCAAACTGGCGGCACAAAACGATGTCATTCTGGTAGCAGGGAAAGGACATGAAAAATACCAGGACATCAAAGGCGTAAAGCACCCATTCGACGATAAACAAGTGCTTTTTGACATGATGAATCAGATGTAAGGCATTGCCGGAAAGCCGGTTCAGCCTGCATCCAAAGATATAATAGTGGAGGGACTATTATTTTGAATTGGTTGAGGGGCGATGGAAGATCGCCCCCAACAAATTTAATACTTCGTTGACTATAAACAAAACCACCTGAAACTACCAATAACCAACTAAGAATAACAATCAACAACAACCATGTTTGTACATCTTTTTGAATACTTGAAAGAACATTATGACCTGCCGGGCGCGGGTTTGTTCAAGTACATCTCGTTCAGAGCGGGCATGGGCATGTTGTTCTCTTTGCTGATCTCCCTGGTGATCGGCAAACGTATCATTGATTGGCTGCGCAGTTTGCAAATCGGAGAAACCGTGCGCGATCTGGGATTAGCCGGTCAAAATATCAAAGCAGGCACCCCAACCATGGGCGGAATTATTCTGGTGGCCGCAACGCTGGTGCCCTTCCTGTTCCTGGCTCGCCTCGATAACGTGTATGTGTTGCTCATGCTGGTAAGCACGGTCTGGATGTTTGCCATTGGGTTTATCGACGACTACATCAAGGTGTTCAAAAAAGATAAGGAAGGTTTAAAGGGCCGCTTCAAAATCATGGGACAGGTTGGATTGGGATTGATCGTAGGCGTGACGATGTTGATGAGCGATGAAGTGGTAGTGCGCCTTGAATCGGAAGTGGCGGTGCAAAACGGATACGTCATCACCGATACCATTTTCGTGAAAAACCCGGCCAAACCGAATACCTACACAGAAATGGTGTATGCGAAAGCGCCGATTACCAACGTGCCTTTTATCAAAAACAACGAGCTCGACTACTCGCGCCTTTTGTGGTTCCTCGGCGATAACGCCCGCGATTTGAGCTCTATTTTGTTCGTGATCATGACCATTTTGGTGATCACAGCTGTTAGCAACGGGGCAAATTTGACCGATGGATTGGATGGGCAGTTGGCGGGTGTTTCAGCCATCGTCTGTATGGCCTTGGGTATACTGGCGTATTTGAGCGGCAACTCCGTGGCTGCCGATTTTTTGAATATTCTCTACATCCCGGAATCTGGGGAAATGGTGATTTATGCGGCTTGTTTGTTAGGCGCTTGCATCGGCTTCCTTTGGTACAACGTATTCCCGGCTCGGGTTTTTATGGGCGATACCGGAAGTTTAACCCTCGGCGGCATCATTGCAGCCATGGCAATTATCCTCCGGAAAGAACTCTTGATCCCGGTACTATGCGGTGTGTTTTTGGTGGAAAACCTGTCGGTCATCATTCAGGTTTGGTGGTTCAAACGAACGAAGAAAAAATACGGTGAAGGCAGGCGTGTGTTTTTGATGGCCCCTCTGCATCACCACTTTCAAAAGAAAGGTCTGCACGAGGTCACGATTTCAGTGCGCTTCTGGATCGTTCAGATTTTGTTGGCAGCGGCTACAATCATTACATTGAAAATCAGATAATTATCGGTTTCTAAAAACATGAAAAAAAGAATCGTCATACTCGGATCCGGAGAATCCGGCACAGGTGCGGCCTTGTTGGCCCGACACCTGGGGTATGATGTATTTGTGTCGGATAAAGGCGCTATCAAGGATCAATACAAACTCGAGCTGGATCAGCACGGCATCGCTTGGGAAGAAAATCAGCACAGCCTCGATCAAATTCTGAATGCTGCTGAAATTGTAAAAAGCCCGGGTATTCCTGAAAAATCGGACGTGATGCAAGCGATCCGCGCGAAAGGAATTCCGGTAATCGGTGAAATTGAACTGGGCTTCCGTTTTGCCGGTAAATGCCGCATCATCGCGATTACCGGTTCGAATGGCAAAACCACGACAACTGAGCTGACCTACCACCTGCTCAACATGGCCGGACTGGACGTACGGAAAGGTGGAAACGTAGGAAACTCGTTTGCCAGAATGGTGCTGGAAGACTTGAAAACCAAAAACAACAAAAACCGCAACCGGATTTTCGTGCTGGAGGTGAGCAGTTTCCAACTCGACGATATTCAACAGTTCGATCCCTACATCGCCATGCTGTTGAACATCACGCCGGATCACCTCGATCGCTACGACTACCAACTTGAAAAATATGCCGCTTCCAAATTCAGGATTTGCATGAATCAAAAACGCGGCGACAAGTTCATTTACAACGGGTTCGACCCGATAATCGCTCAATATATGGAGGCCCCCGCCTCAGGTGTGAAGTGCATTGCCATCCGGAAAGGCTTTTTTAAACACGGCTCGATCCGGGTGGGCAAGCACCGTTTTGACATGACGCAAAGCAAACTCAAAGGCCCCCACAACATGTTCAATGCTGTGTGCGCCATCCGGGCGGCTTTGTTGCTCAAGGCAGACCCGGAGAAGTTGCAGGCCGGCTTGAACAGCTTTCAACCACCGGCGCATCGCCTGGAACTCGTCGCGTCGATCAACGGTGTACAATGGATCAACGATTCAAAAGCCACCAATGTCGACTCAGTGTACTATGCCTTGCAAGCCATGGAAACGCCGACAGTTTGGATCGTTGGCGGCCAGGACAAAGGAAACGACTACACACCGCTCCTGAAATTGGTGAAAAAGAAAGTGACGTCCATTGTGTGTATGGGAATCGATAACTCCAAAATCATCAAAGCTTTCGGAAACATGAAAAAAACAATGCATCAAACCCAAAGCGCCGAACAAGCCGTACAAACAGCCGCCCGCCTGGCAAAACCCGGCGACACGGTGCTTCTGAGTCCCGCCTGCGCAAGCTTCGACCTGTTTAAAAACTACGAAGACCGCGGCACGCAATTTCGAGAACAAGTGCTTAGAATGATGAATGATGAATGATGAATGATGAATTTGAACATCCAATTTCTAATTTCTAATTTCTAATTTCTAATATCCAATTTCTAATTTCCAACCAATGTCACTAGGCGCAAAAATAGCAGCAGAACTCAGGGGTGATCGTACCATATGGATGATCATTGCCGTCCTGAGCATGTTCAGCATCCTGGCGGTGTATTCCGCTTCGGGTTGGGAGGCATGGCGCTCGCGTGGCGGCGACACCACCGTGTTCCTGATTAAACACGTGGTACTGCTGGCTTTTGGTTTGGCGATTGTTTACCTGTGCCATTTGTTGCATTACCTTCAATACAAACGTATCGCTCCTTTGATGATGTTGATCGTGGTGCCATTGCTGGTTTTCACCCTGGCATTCGGTCGGAACATCAATGAAGCGGCCCGTTGGATCAGTTTAGGCGGATTTAGTTTTCAGCCTTCCGAGTTTGCGAAATTGGCACTGATCATTTACATCGCCCGGGAGTTGACCCGCAAACAGGATTATATCACCAGTTTCAAGGATGCTTTTATGCCGATTCTGGTTCCTGTGTTGATTGTTTGCGGCTTGATTGCACCGGCCAATTTGAGTACGGCAGCTGTATTGTTTGCCACCTGCATCCTGCTGATGTTTATTGGTCGCGTTAGTTGGAAATACATTTTTCTACTGGGCATTCTGGGCATCGTGGTATTGGTGGGTATCATTGCCATTGGAAGATTGTATCCCGACGCCGGTTTGGTCCGGGTAGATACCTGGATTTCGCGTTTGGATGAATTTGCCAATGCAGAAGACGGCGGGTACCACGTTCAACAGGCAAAAATCGCTATTGCCAGGGGCGGCGTCATCGGAGAAGGGCCAGGCAACAGCTTGATTCGCAACTTTTTGCCTTATGCCCATGCTGATTTTATTTATGCCATCATTTGTGAAGAATACGGATTGCTTGGTGGTACGGCAGTACTCATTTTATATGTGATGCTGTTTTTGCGCAGCGTAAAGATGGTGACCCGCAGTCCAAAAGCATTCGGTGCATTTCTGGCGATCGGCTTGAGTCTGCTGCTGACTGTTCAGGCGCTCACGAACATAGCCATCAATGTGAACCTGGTGCCGGCTTCCGGCCTCACGCTTCCATTGATTTCTATGGGGGGTACCAGTTTGTTATTCACTTGTATTTCGCTGGGTATGATACTCAGTGTGAGCAAGTACATTGAATCATTAGAATAAGTTCCTAACCGAAATGTCGAACGATAAAAATATAAAAGTAATGGTTACCGGAGGGGGTACAGGGGGGCACGTCTTCCCGGCCATCGCCGTTGCCGACGCTATTAAACGATTACGACCGGAAACAGAGTTTCTGTTTGTAGGCGCCGAAGGCAAAATGGAAATGGAACGGGTACCCAAAGCCGGTTACCAAATCGTTGGCTTGAACATCGCCGGCTTTCAAAGGCGTTTGAGCTGGAAAAACCTGGTTTTCCCGTTCAAATTGCTATCAAGTTTGAGAAAAGCCAGACGCATTGTAGCTGAATTTCAACCCGACGTAGTAATCGGAACGGGTGGTTATGCAAGCGGTCCTGTGATGCGCGCAGCGCAAAACCAGGGTGTTCCGACACTCATTCAGGAGCAAAATTCGTACGCAGGTGTTACAAACAAAATTCTGGGGAAAAAAGCCCGGCGCGTTTGTGTGGCTTACGATCACATGGAACAGTTTTTTGACAAGGATAAAATTGTGTTCACCGGAAATCCGGTAAGAAGTGATATTCTCAACCTGGAAGGGAAAAGAGCGGAGGCCATTCAATATTACGGTTTGAACCCGGCAAATAAAACCATTGCAATCATTGGTGGAAGCCTTGGCGCCCGCACCCTGAATGAAGCTATGGCTGAAGGTTTTGAACAGTTGAAAGACAAACCGGTGAATGTGTTGTGGCAATGCGGTAAGTTTTACGAGGCCATTTTTCAGGAAAGCGACACCGCAAAATTGCCCAATGTGGAAATGCGCGCCTTTATCGATCGCATGGATTTGCTGTACGCAGCAGCAGATGTGATTATTTCGAGGGCAGGGGCTTTGAGCATCAGCGAATTGTGCCTGGTTGGGAAACCGGCAGTTTTGGTGCCCTCGCCCAATGTGGCTGAAGATCATCAAACCAAAAATGCACTGGCGCTGGTAGAAAAAGGCGCCGCCAGGTTGGTGAGCGACCTGGAAGCAAAAGAAAAAATGCTCCAGGATGCATTTCTGATTCTCGAAAACGAAGCCCTTGCTTTTAGCCTGGGTGAAAGTATCCGACCGATGGGCAGGCCCGATGCAGCCGAACGTATCGCAAAAGAAGCTTTAAGACTGGCAGGAATTGACTGCTAAACAGGAAATAAAAATATGAAAACCGTCACACTCGAAATGGAACGATTGCGCAACCTGAATTCAGGACTTGGGCAATATTGCCTGCACCTGGGCCGCGCTTTGGCGCAGGCGCCGCAAGGCATGCATTTCGTTGGGTACATGGCGGAATATCTTTCAGGGATTTTGGGCCCAGCCGTAACGACGCTCCCTTTGAATAAATGCCACAAGTGGACGGGCGTTCCGGTGGAAACAAACCTTTGGCATTGCATGCACCAGGATTCAGCGTATTTTCCAAAACGCAAAAATGCAGTGCTGACCATGACTATTCACGACTTGAATTTCCTTGAGCGTCCGGATTATGGCGCATGGAAAAAGAAACTGAAAACCAAACGTCTGCAACATAAAATCGATCGCTGCCGGGGATTGGTTTATATCTCGGACTATGTTAAAAGTTGGGTGCACAGGTCGCTAAATGTACCAAGCGGAACGGTGGAGCAAGTGATTTACAATGGCGTTCAGGTAGAGGCGGCAACGATGAACCAGACGCACGCGGCAATGGCGCCGTACCTGTTTTCCATCGGTATGCACCCTAAGAAAAACTATGAAGTTGCCTTGCCGATCCTGCAGGCAAACCCAGGTTTACGTTGGGTCATTGCAGGTAGCGATGTGAAAAACTACCGCGCAAAACTAACCGGCCAGGCCTCAAAAATGGGCGTCTCAGATCGCCTGATGTTTGCTGGCCCCATTAGTGAAACCGATAAGTGGCAATGGTATGCACAATGCGAAGCATTTGTTTTTCCATCGCTTTCGGAAGGGTTCGGGTTGCCGGTGTTGGAAGCAATGGCTTTTGGTAAACCGGTATTCCTTTCCAACCGCACCAGCCTGCCTGAAATCGGAGGATCGGAAGCTTATTATTTTGAAAGTTTTGAACCGACTGAAGTAGTCAACACCTTCGAACAAGGTATGCAGCACTTCAATAATGATCCTGAAAAAGCACAACGTTTGAAAAATTGGTCGGCCGGTTTTACCTGGCAAAAAGCCGCACAATCATACGCTGCATTTTTCGAAACCATGTTGTCGAATAACCCCCAAATCAATCACAATTAATACGAAGCACCTTGGATTTTAACCAGATACATCGAATTTATTTCATCGGCATCGGCGGCATCGGCATGTCGGCACTGGCGCGTTATTTTCACTTGCACGGCAAGGAAGTACACGGCTACGATCGCACCGAAACCGACCTTACCCGCGCACTGGTGGCAGAGGGTATGAAGGTGCATTACACCGATGATGTGTCGTATATTCCTCAAGGCGTGGATTTGGTGGTATTTACACCGGCTGTACCGAAGGAACACACGGAATTGAACTGGTTTTTGACGCATGGTTACCCGGTGAAAAAACGCGCTGAAGTGCTTGGCATTATCAGCAAAGCCAAACGTTGCGTGGCGATTGCAGGTACGCACGGGAAAACGACTACTTCCACGATGACAGCTTATCTGATGCGCGCCTGCGGCATCGATGCCAGCGCCTTTTTGGGCGGCATTTCCGGTAATCTTGGCAGCAACTTCGTAGAAGGTAAAAGCAACTGGGTGGTAGCGGAAGCTGATGAATACGACCGCTCGTTTTTGCACCTCCATCCGGAAATCGCGGTCATCAACTCCATCGACGCCGATCACCTGGATATATACGGCAGCGAGGAAGGCGTGCGTGAAAGTTATCAAACTTTTGCCGGGCAAGTGAAAGCCGGCGGGAACTTATTGCTCGAACAAAACGTTGATTTAGAATCAGTTGGAGCGTTGAAATTCGGAATTGAACAAGGCGATTTCCATGCTGAAAATATCCGGATCGAACACGGTTTTATGGTTTTCGATCTCAGGATTCAAGTAAACAAGTTGCCTCAAGTGCTCACGGGATTGAAATTGCCATATCCCGGTTTGCACAATGTGAAAAATGCGGTCGCCGCCATAGCATGCACCCTTTTGGCCGGAGGTGATGCCGACCGAATTCCCGCAGCACTCGCTTCGTTCAAAGGAGTGAAACGGCGTTTCGAGGTCATTGTCAACACAGGTAAGACGGTGTATGTGGATGATTATGCGCACCACCCGGCAGAACTCGAAGCAACCATTTCGGCTGCACGAATGATGTATCCCGGCAAAAAGTTAACCGGCGTATTTCAGCCGCACCTCTTTACCCGTACCCGCGATTTCGCCGACGGCTTTGCAGCGGCGCTCGACCTGCTGGATGAATGCCTGCTCATGCCGATTTACCCGGCCCGTGAGTTGCCGATTGAAGGAGTCAACGCTGAAATGCTGCTTGAAAAAATGCAATTGAAAAACAAACAGCTGGTTCCTAAAAATCAGGTGTTGGAATTCCTGGAAAACCATCAGCCTGAAGTGTTACTGACCATGGGCGCCGGCGACATCGATACCCTGATAGAACCAATTAAAGCATACCTGACAAACCAATAACAACAAACTAAAAATGCTTCGCATTCCAAACATACGCTACGACCGCATTATCTGGGTGATGTTTCTCCTGGTGGTTGGCCTATTGCTTTATTCGGCAATCGGCAAGCGGAAGAACAGCTTTGCAGAAGGCATTGAAGTGGAAGTAAAACCTTTGGAAAGCGGCGACAAGCTGATCAGTGAACGAGACGTGCGGCAGGCATTGCTTCGCTCCTTCGGAAATACCCTGGAAGGCACCGAAGTGGCGCAACTGGAAGTGGAGCGGATGGAACGTGTGCTGGAAGAAGATCCATTTGTGTTTAACGCAGAAACCTACATGGATCAGCACAACATCTTCCACGTGAAGGTGGAACAACGCGAGCCAATCCTGCGAATTCTGGATAATAACGGCGCCAATTATTACCTGGATAAAAACGGTGTAAAAATGCCGCCATCCAAAAATTTTGCAGCGCGCGTAGTAGTGGCAACCGGTAACATCGCCCCATACCAGGAAGACTTCAGAAAACGCAAGAAACGGAACACGCTCAAAGACCTGTTCGCACTGACGGAAACCCTGATGGCCGACGAATTTTTATCGGTGTTCATTCAGCAAATCCATGTAACCAACACCGGCGATTTTGTGCTGGTGCCATTGATCGGAGATCAAAATATCGTGCTGGGTTCAGTGAGAAGGGTAGAAGACAAACTCCGGCGTTTGAAGGTCTTTTACCAGGAAGGAATGCCCTACGCCGGATGGAGAAAATACGAAAGCATTAACCTCAAATACAACGGACAAGTAGTGTGTAAACGCTAACCGAAACAATAAACACTCAAGTTTTTGAAACAATGAAAAAAACGATTCTACTCATTCTATTGTGTTGCCCCCTGACGATGTTCGCCCAGGGCCAGCAAGCTACTTTGCTCGGCCAGTGGGACGACCCGACCATTATCGGATCAACGGCCTACAACAACCGGTACAATGAAGTATGGAGCGTTGCAGTGAACGGCCACGAGTACGGAATCATCGGTTCCACCAGAGGCACCCATTTCATCGACGTCACCAACCCATCGGCGCCATTCGAAGCAGCGTTTGTGCCTGGTAAAGCACAAGGTGGATCGATCATTCACCGCGACTATAAAACCTATAAAAACTATGTGTACGGTGTTTGCGATGAAGGCCCGAGCAGCCTGCAAATTATGGACGTTTCCACCTTGCCCGATTCCGTACGTTTGGTGTATAATTCGAATTCGATCATTGTAACCGCGCATAATATTTCCATCGATACAGCAACAGGAATGTTGTATGCGTGGGTATTCGGAGGCAGCCCACAATATGGCTACGGCGGTATGGCATTGCTCAGCCTTGCGAATCCTGAAAACCCAACCTATGTCCGTAAATACAACAACGTACAAGGGTTCTCATTCGGGCATATCCACGACGGCTTTGTGAGAAACGACACGGTTTACCTCGACGCCGGAACCGACGGTTTTGCCATTGCAGATTTTTCTACCCCGCAACAACCAAAACTGCTTGGTACAATGACTTCCTACCCTGGACAAGGCTATAACCACTCCGGCTGGTTGTCGGAAGATGGACGCTACTACTACATGGCTGATGAAAACCACGGCTCTCCGGTGAAAACAGTGGACGTTCAAAATTTGGAAGACATACAGGTCGTGGATAGCTACCATGCCTATTCGACGCCAACCCAGATACCTCATAATCCATTGCTGGCCTGCAATTACCTGTACGTTGCCTATTACTATGACGGGCTTCAGGTGTACGATGTGAGCGACCCGGAAAATGTGAATCGCGTGCTGTATTACGATACATCAACCGAGCCGGATGGAACCAGTTACAAAGGCGCCTGGGGCGTGAATCCTTTTTTGCCTTCCGGCAATATTTTGATTGCCGACATGCAAAACGGACTGTTCATTTTCAAGGGAATCGGCGATGGTTGCACCGGCGCGGTTTCCGCGACCAAACAAGCGCCCGAAGCCGCTTTTCAGGTAAAAGTCAGTCCGCAACCAGCGGTTGATGTGCTTCAGGTAAAACTGGAAAACCTTAGCTATAAGCAGGGAACGGCACAATTGTTTGACGCAGGAATGAGGCAGGTTTGTTCGCAAGTTATTGAACAACAAGAATTTAAAATGCAAATCCCGGCTCAATTGGCCAACGGGTTGTATTTACTGAAAATTGAAACAGATGCAGGAGTCGTGACGAAAAAAGTTTCAATTTTTTGTTTTTAATTTGAAAAAAAACAAAACAATTAATTTTAAAATATTACTTTTGTGCGGGAAAGAGTTTCGATCCGCCTGAAAGTAAAAGAAACCCAATCGAAACTCACCACTTAAATTTTTACATTATGTCGGATTTGATCCCACAACCCCATGATGTAGTCGTTGCACTTGACATTGGCACCACGAAAGTGTGCTGCCTGGCAGGTAAAAGGAATACACACGGGAAACTTGAAATCATCGGAGTCGGTAAAGTAGAAAGCGCAGGCGTGTTACGCGGCGTTGTCTCCAACATTGAAAAAACCGTCGGCGCGATCCGGGAAGCGGTGGACATCTGCGAGCGCAATGCCCGTATGAAATTCACCAAAGTACATGTCGGAATTGCCGGTCAACACATCAAAAGCTTGCAACACCGCGGCATTTTGATGCGCGACAGCGATCACACCGAAATTGCCCACCGCGACATAGAGCGGCTGGTCAATGACATGTTCAAACTCGTATTACCGCCTGGCGACAAGATCATTCACGTTTTTCCACAGGAGTTCACCGTTGACTCCGAGCAGGGCATCACCGACCCGGTCGGTATGTGCGGCGTGCGTCTTGAAGCCAATTTCCACATTATCACCGGTCAGATCACCGCGATCAACAACATCTACCGCTGCATTGAAAAAGCAGGGTTGAAGGTAGCCGATCTGACGCTTGAACCCATTGCCAGCGCCGATTCTACGCTGAGCGAAGAGGAGAAACAAGCTGGTGTTGCGTTGGTGGACATCGGCGGCGGAACTACTGATATTACCGTATTCCACGAAGGAATTATCCGGCACACCGCCGTGATTCCATTCGGTGGCAACGTGATCACTTCCGACATCAAAGAAGGCTGCACCGTGATGCAACCTCAGGCTGAAAAGCTGAAGGTAAAATTCGGCTCAGCCATGATTAATGAAGTTTTTGACAACCGGATCATCACCATTCCGGGTTTGAAAGGCCGCGATCACAAAGAGATCAGCGAAAAGAACCTCGCGCGCATTATCCAGGCGCGTATGGAGGAAGTATTCGACTATGTGCTTTGGGAAATCCGGCGTTCGGGTTATGAGCGCAAACTGATCGGCGGTATCGTACTGACCGGCGGCGGATCCTTGCTCGCGCACACCGAGAAACTGGCTGAATACCACACTGGCATG
The DNA here is from genome assembly GCA_016787465.1 of Saprospiraceae bacterium. Lineage (GTDB taxonomy): Bacteria > Bacteroidota > Bacteroidia > Chitinophagales > Saprospiraceae > M3007. The sequence goes on from JAEUUR010000197.1 coordinate 40,679, forward strand.
TCGTGCCGCATCGGAGTTCCGGTGGAGCACCTGGCGCATGGTTACCATGAATCCGTAAACAGCCCGATTTTCAGCACCGGCATCGGCTTGCTGCTGCGCGGATTGCAGGATATCGAACCGGGCGTTGTTGAATCCGAACCGCATCAGAAATCAGATCAGGAAAAACGGGAGCCCTCCAACGTTTCGGAAGAAAAAGAAGCTTCCTGGCTGGATAATGTGTTCCGCAAAACCAAAGAATGGTTTGAAGCAGAACCCGATCTGGATTTCAACAAAAAACAGTAAAGGTTTGACCTGGCTGTTGATCAAAAACAAATTAATTAACCGGCGTCGGAAATGACCAAACGAAAAAGTTTCAAATAACAACCTTCGTTTCCGAGCCATAAATTTTAAAAAAAATGTTATTCGACCTTCCAAAAGATGAGCCGAGCATCATCAAAATCATAGGAGTAGGGGGCGGCGGATCCAATGCTGTCAACCATATGTACAAACAAGGCATCGTAGGCGTTGATTACGCCATTTGCAACACCGATGCCCAGGCCATGGCCATGAGCGCAGTGCCAACCAAAATTTCACTTGGCCAGATACTGACAGAAGGCCGCGGCGCAGGCAGCAAACCCAGCGTGGGCAAGCAGGCCTGTATCGAAAGCATCGAAGAGATCAAACAATTTTTGGACGATGGCACCAAAATGGTGTTTATCACGGCCGGCATGGGCGGCGGCACCGGTACCGGCGCCGCGCCGATCATTGCAAAAGCCGCCCAGGAATTGGGTATTCTGACCGTTGGTATCGTGACCTTGCCCTTCACTTTCGAAGGCAAAATCCGTGTAGGTAACGGCAAAGACGGTCTGGATGAACTGCGCAAAAACGTGGATTGCCTCGTGGTGATTTCCAACGATAAGCTGCGCGATATCTACGGCAACCTGTCAATTTCGCAAGCATTCGGCGAAGCCGACACCATCCTGTGCACCGCTGCCAAAGGCATCGCCGAGATCATCACTGTTCCAGGTTATGTGAACGTGGATTTCGAAGACGTAAACACCGTTATGCGCGGCTCAGGCGTTGCGATCATGGGCACTGCTGCCCTGGAAGGTGAAAACCGTGCCTTCCGTGCGGCCGATGAAGCCTTGCGTTCGCCGCTGCTCGAAGACAATGATATTTACGGGGCAAAAAATATCCTCGTCAATATCACTTCCGGCTCGAAAGAAGCCACGATGGACGAGATTTTCGAAATCACGCAATTTGTACAGGAAAAGGCCGGTGAAAACGCCAACCTGATCTGGGGTAACTGCTACGACGATCGTTTGGGCGATAAATTGGCAGTAACCATTATCGCAACCGGTTTCGATGCCATCGAACGCAAATCCAGCACAAGCACCGGTCAACGCCAGGCGCAGCCTGCTTCCGATCGCCAGGTCGTTCACCTCGACGACGAAGATGACCGGGTTGGAAAAAAGTCCCAGCCTTCTCTCTTTACAATTACGTCTGACGAGCCGTATGCCCCGGTAGACGAGAAGGCCGCTTCTTCACTCGAATTCGAGTTTGACGACATCCGGGAAACTGTAGAACAGATTCGACGCATCACACCGGTGAATAACGATCCGTATGTGCGTACGCGCGAGGATGAGGATGAAATTTCACCCGATGAACGTCGCCGCCGGATTGAAGAGGCGCAGCGCCGCCGTCAGGAGGCGCTCAGCCGCCCGATCAATGTGGTGAAATTGAGTTCTCCGCAAACGATCATTGACCTGGAAAGTCAACCGGCATACCTGCGTAAGAATGTCAACCTCGACGATGTACCCGACGCTGGTCAGCATGAAATGTCGAACTGGACGATTTCACTGGAAGAGGACGGAGAGATCAAAGTTGGAGGTAATTCCTTCCTGCATGACAATGTAGATTAGTAACACGAAAATGGTTCTTTGATTCGAAATGCCGGCTTGAGAGTGGGATTAAGAGCCGGTAAATTCGATCAGAAGCCATGTTCAAAGAATATTTCTGCTAAGTGGTAGCGGCCTTGGCGCGTGGGACGCCGGGCCGCTTATTTTTTGTGCGCCCGGCATGGGCGCACAAAAAAAACCGGGAGCGATATTCCATCGCTCCCGGTTTAACTTCCTTCCGTTTATAATTGGTGTTTCTGAGGTAGTATGATGCTGCAAAATTCAGCACAATCCAGATGTTTACCAACCGTAATTCTGCGCAATTTTAAAAACAGGTATTTTTACGGGGGGGCTACTGGATCAAATTCACGGCGATCGACCAGGCAAAATCAAGCTGCACGGTTCCGTTATAAAACGCCCCGTTTTTCATGTCAACATACTGATCGGCCGTATAAATAAACTTGGCCGGATAATACGCCTGCGCATGACAACTCATACAATTCGATTGCACGCCCCATTGGTAATTCGGGTTTAACTGATTGGGGTTTACGCCCGGCGTATTCAACTGCCCCAAATTAGGCTCCAGGTAGGGGTTGTAACCGATAACGGCATTTACATTTTTGTTGGTTCCACCGGCCACCGGCTGGTTGGGCCGCACCATAGCATAAGTGGTTGATAATGCATAATGGCTTGCTGCGCCGCTCAGCTGTTTGGGGCGTAAGCTTGCGGCAACTGCATCGCTCGGGAAGGGCGGATTGTCGGGGTTGGGCGCCCAGAAAAACGTTTGCCAGGTCCAGTTGGAAATTTCTTTCGTGGTTACGTGCATGGCAATCAACAATGCCACATCGCCCGCCGCCGCTTTTACGCCCTGCGAGGATTGTTGTTGGTTGACGTAAGCTGCCGCTGCGGAATCGAGCGTGTAATGAATAAAATCACCCAGGTTGCCGGTTGCCGCAGCGATCTGTGCCTGCGTGGGGTTGCCATCGGGTACGGGTACGAGGTTTTTGCCGGAAGGTGTGGCTTTGGTCATGTCGATATACACCCAACTGTTCCACATCGTATCCGGAAAGTTTTTTGCGGGGGTGGGCGGCCCAGGCCAGGCAGGGATTTTCAGCGTTTGATCGGATTTTTTACCAATCAAATAGGTAGGTTTGAGGGTGATGGCTGTATTGGGGAAGGCTGGGATGGCGCTAATCTGACCAGGGCGCACCATGCCTGCCAGTTTAGATGTTTTCAATAGATCGTTTGTAACGGCATGGCTCGCCGCGGTGGGGTCGTAGGTGACGGTTGTCCACAAATCAGCGCCGCCGCCGGTTTCTTCATTGATAGAATCGACGGGAATGGCACCGCCTTTCAAGGCGTTCATACGCAGGGTAGCGTGGCCGAACTGGCTGGGTGGTTTGAGGTTGCCCCTTCCCAGTTTGGTGAATTTCAGGCTTTTATCATTGCTTTGCGTCATCGCCTGTATTTCACTGATACCCGGCCATGTTTCGTACACCAGCAGTTCCTGGTTGTTCCATTTCTGACCGGAAGGCGCAGTCAGGCCTGCCCAAATGCCCCAGGCATGGTTGTAAATACTTACCGTGTCGAAGTTTTGCGCCGTAAAACCGCCAAGCCATTGGTTGATAATTTTGTTGGAATCTTCCGGGAATTGAAAACCGGGGACAATGTTGGTTGGTAACGGAACCGGCGTAATAGCAACTTCGGGTAAGGCAACCGGCGGCTTGGATGGATCCTGACAGGTTGCAAACCATAACAAGAGCCCGAACATGGTAAACAAGAGCAGAGAGGCTTTTTTCATAATACTTGAGTTGGTTTGGTGATGTGTTGTATGAAGCAAAACGTTCAAACAAAGGTGGGTAGGGCGCTTGGTTTTGCACAAGCGCATAAATGCCGCATTATTAAAACAGGTATTAATACGTATATGCCATGCGTAGAACTGCTTGATTTAGGAAAAAAGCACATCTGTGTTTGCGGTAACTTCAGACAAAGGCTATTTTTGGAGCGACAAAACATTCTGGCGTGTTTCAACACCAAACCACGCGAAGTTTAATTTCTCACTCTTCAATGTAACATTATGCCAAGTTCTTATTTGATTCCATTGCAAACAGCCGTTAACTGGACCACCGCATGGCGTACCTCAAACCCGAATTCCGTCAAAGCATTTAAAATTGACCTGCAGGAAATAAACGACCTGTTACAAGAAACGGGTACAACGGCTATCAGGGTGTATTTCGGGGTGGAAAATGGCGCTGAAAAGTTGATTCTGGTGGCGGTCAACAGCGCTGGTCAGGATATCATCAATCCCATTGTATCCGGAGCAAAAATCAGCGGCACCTACGATTTTAATTCTCCTTGCCCGCCTGTATGCGATCCAAGCAGCCCGTTGGTTACCGGAATAATGCCACCCAATTAATCTGTTTGATACGTGGATCTGGCGGCCATCCTTTTTATCAAGTATTCTATGCTGTTCACCATGTTGCCTTTGGCAATAGCGGCGGTACGGTTTTTCAGGCATACGCCTGCTACGCGTATTGTAGCAGGTTTGATTGTGGTGGCCTGTGCCATCCAATGGCTTGCTTCCGTGATGACTGCTCGAAAGATGAACAACCTTAAATTGCTGCATCTGTACACCATTCTGGAGTTTGCCATTATTACCTGGTATTTTAGTGAAACCTTGAAAGGGGTATTCAAACGCCGTTTTTTTTGGTTGGTTGGAATTGGATTTGCGGCGCTTTCCATCCTGAATTCCTTGTTTCTGCAAGATCTGCAACATTTCAATACCTATGCCCGCAGCCTGGAAGGCATTCTGGTGATTACGTATTGCCTGATTTGGTATTTTCGTACGCTTTCTGAAATGAAAGTCGAACGGCTGCAAGACGACCCGGTGTTTTGGATAAACACCGGGTTTTTATTGTATTTCTCGGGTGGTGTATTGTTGTTCTCTGTCAGCAACTATATTTTAGAATTAAATAGGTCGCTAAATTTGTATGTTTGGGCTTTCCATGGGCTTTTCACCACCATCATGTATACCCTGATTGCGATCGGATTATGGAAGCTACCCGCGAAATAGACGTATTTATTTTTTTAGCAATCGGAATGCTCACCCTTTTCCTGTTGGCGGGTGGAGTAGTTGTGTTTTTTGTTACCTACCAAAAACGCATGTTAACTCAGCAACTTCGATTGAGTGAAATGGAACGTGCGCACCAGGAAGAATTATTACACTCCAATATTGAACAAGTTGAAGCCGAGCGGCATCGCATCGCCACCGATCTGCATGATGAAGTGGGTAGTATTTTTTCTACTTTGAAGTTGAAAATCAACCAATTACAAAGGGGGGAGAATCCCGGGAAAATATTAGAAGACAGCAGTGAAATTATAGATGCAGGCCTCATGAGCGTCAGAAGAATTTCGCATGAATTGGTGCCTCCAAGCCTGGAAATGTTTGGACTTGCCGATGCTTTGGCTGCACTTTGTCAGAAAGCTTCAACATCGCAACTTCAACTTGAGTTGAACTGCGAAGATGATTTTCAGCGGCTGCCGGTCAAAACGGAGCTTGGACTATACCGGATTGTTCAGGAATTAATAAATAATGCCATACGACATTCGGGTGCTTCAAGAATTAATTTATATTTGAGCCGCCAAGCCGATCACATAACACTTGTTTTTGAAGACAATGGCAAAGGCGCCGATCCATCTGTACTCAACGCAGCAAAAGGCCTGGGAATAAAAAATATCGAAGCCCGAGCTAGCCAGTTTAATGCTTCGGTAAATTGGGTATCCCAACCAGGTCAAGGCTTGAAAACAATCATTTTAATCCCTCAGGAGCCGAATGTTACATGAACAAAAACACGATTCGTATTGCTATTGCTGAAGATCAGCAATTGTTCCGTGAATGCCTGGTATCCATTCTCAATGGATTTGAACACTTGAACGTCGTTGTTCAGGCATCTAATGGAAAACACCTGCTTTCAGAACTTACACAACTTGAAACCCCGCCCGATGTGGTTTTAATGGATTTGTCTATGCCTGAATTGAATGGCATGGATACCACCAAACTGCTTAAAAAAGATTACCCTGATATAAAAATCGTTATCCTGTCGGTACACAGCGAAGAGCGGCATATCGTGAGGCTGGTCGGCATGGGCGTCAACGGTTATTTGCTGAAAAACACGGAGCTTTCCGAGGTTGTCAAAGCAGTGGAAGCAGTGGCAGAAAAAGGATTTTATTTTAATGAGTCGATCCTTCGTGCCATTCAACAGGGAATGGGGCAAAAACAACAAAAACAATTCAACCCCGAAATTCCGCTGACCGCCCGGGAAAAAGAGGTACTCGAACTCATTTGCAGAGAGCTGACTACTAATGAAATAGCCGACAAACTTTACCTGAGTATCAGAACAGTCGACGGACACAGGAACAACCTGCTTGAAAAAACCGGTTCCAGAAATACCGCCGGTTTGGTGCTTTATGCGGTTAAAAACGGCCTTTTTGAAGTGGAGCCGTAATTCTTTTTAAAAAAATCCGACTCTATTCCTTCGGCCCGACAAATAGCTCTACCTTTGCATCCCGTAACAACAGCAACATACTATGACCAAATATATCTTTGTTACGGGCGGCGTCACTTCTTCGCTCGGCAAGGGCATTCTTTGTGCTTCTCTGGCAAAACTTCTTCAGGCGCGCGGCTTTTCCGTCACCATTCAAAAATTTGACCCCTACCTGAATGTCGACCCCGGCACACTCAATCCGTATGAACACGGCGAGTGTTACGTCACCGACGACGGCGCTGAAACCGACCTTGACCTGGGCCACTACGAACGTTTTTTGAACACGCCGACCTCCCAGGCCAATAACGTCACCACCGGACGCATCTACCAAACTGTCATCAATCAGGAAAGAGACGGCGCCTATTTGGGTAAAACCGTACAGGTAATCCCACACATCACCGACGAGATCAAACGGCGGATGTTGCTGCTGGGCCAAACCGGCCAGTACGACATCGTACTCACAGAATTAGGCGGTACCGTGGGCGATATTGAATCCTTGCCCTACGTTGAAACTGTTCGCCAGCTTCGCTGGGAACTCGGCCGCGAACACTCTCTGGTTATCCACCTGACGCTGGTGCCGTTCCTGAACGCTGCCAAGGAACTGAAAACCAAACCTACCCAGCATTCTGTCAAGGAGTTGCTGAGCCTGGGCGTTCAACCCGATATCCTGGCCTGCCGCACCGAGCACCCGCTCGGCACGGAAATTCGCCGTAAAATGGCGCAGTTCTGTAATGTGGAAACCAGCTCGGTCATTGAGGTAATCGACGCTGAAACCATTTACGATGTGCCGCTTTTGCTGCTCAAGGAGCGACTTGATTCGGTGGTGATTTCAAAACTCCATTTGAAAGACACCAAAGAGCCGAACCTCAATTCCTGGAAAGAGTTTCTCGGAAAACTCAAAAACCCCTTGCACGAAGTCAAGATCGGCCTTATTGGGAAATACAACGAATTACCGGATGCCTATAAATCCATATACGAAGCGTTTGTACATGCCGGCGCGGTGAATGAGTGTAAGGTGCGTGTAGTGCCTATTCATGCCGAAGATTTGGAAGGCAGTTACAAAGATGTCAGCAAGTTTCTGGCGCCGCTCAACGGAATCCTGGTAGCGCCCGGCTTCGGCGAGCGGGGCATCGAAGGTAAATTAACCGCCATCCGGTTTGCCAGGGAAAACAACGTTCCTTTCTTCGGTATTTGCCTGGGGATGCAAACCGCTTGCGTTGAATTTGCCCGGAATGTACTCCACCTCAACGGGGCCGCCAGCACAGAAGTCGATCCTAAAACTGCGCATCCCGTTATCGCCATGATGGAAGCCCAGAAAAAGGTAAAACAAAAAGGCGGCACCATGCGCCTGGGTGCGTATGCATGCGACTTAAAAAAGAACTCCTTAGCGCATGGGGCTTATCATACACTACAAATCAGCGAACGCCACCGCCATCGCTGGGAGTTTAACAACAATTATCTGGACGCATTTGAAAAGGCAGGCATGTCGGCTACAGGGATTAACCCGGAATCAAACCTGGTGGAAATTGTGGAATTGAAAGGACATAAGTGGTTTGTCGGTGTACAGTTCCACCCGGAGCTCAAAAGTACCGTCGAGAATCCACACCCGCTGTTTGTGGCATTTGTAAAAGCCTCGATCAAAGATTAGTGGTGAACCAACTTAGTTTCTGGAAAATTGGTTCACCACTAGATTATTGACTAATCAATTCATTGGCGGTTGCCAATGCCGAATCGCTGGGCGGGTTCCCGCTCAGCATAACCGCAATGGAGCGCACCCTTTCATCTGGGTTTAGCAATCGAATATTGGTGATTGTACGCTGATCGCCGGTGGTTTTGTACACGAAATAGTGCGCGTCGGCACGTGCGGCGATTTGTGGCGTATGAGTAATGCTCACCACCTGATGGCGATCGCTGAGTTCCTTGAGGATCAAACCCATTTTCAAGGACACATCGCCGCTGACGCCGCTGTCGATTTCGTCAAATATAAGTGTTGGCAACGGAATGGCATCGGCCACCAGGCTTTTGGTACATAAAGTGAGTCGGGATAGTTCGCCGCCGGAAGCGACGTCCTTGATCGGCAGAAACCGTGATCCAATATTTCCTGCAAACAAAAACTGCACATCGTCGAGACCGGTAGGGGAGAGGTTGGTTACATCGCCGATTTCCACTTTCAATCGGGCATGCGGCATGGAGAGTTGTTCAAGCATGCCATGCACCTTGTTTTCAAACCCGGCAGTGATGCTGCGGCGCCGGGTGCTCAACTCGGCGGCCTGGCGGCGCAGGTTGGTTTCCTGTGTCTGGATAGACTTTTCCAAACTGGCAATTGCGGCGCTCAGATCGCTGAAGCCGCCCGTTCGAATCCCCAATTGTTCCTGGATTTCCAACAATGCTTCTACAGAGTTTACGCCGTGCTTTTTTTCCAGTTTGTACAAAACATTGAGTCGTTCTTGTACTTCCATGATCCGATGTGGATCCAGTTCGGTGGATTCGGCGATGCGGTCGCACGCGCGGGCGAGGTCCTGCAGTTCAACGAGCAGGTTGTCGAGCCGGTCGCTCAGGCCTGCAAATTCAGGCGCCAATTTGCGGGTATTTTGGAAACTCCTGCCGATTTCCTGCAATTGGCTTGCGATGTTTTGTTCGCCTTCCAGCAGGTGGTTGAAAGCCATGCCGAAGGTGCGTTTGATTTCTTCGGCGTTGCTGAGGCGGGCCAGTTCCGCTTCCAGGGACTCCTGTTCACCCGGAATTAAAACGGCTTGCAATAATTCTTCCAGTTGAAAACGGAGAAACTCCATTTCTTTTGAACCGTTTTCACTTTGATCAATGAGTTCGGCAAGGCGCCGTTTGTCGGTCGCATATACCCGATATTCGGTTTGGTATTGTTTGAGTAATGCCTGGTTGTCGGCCAAAGCATCGATCATTCGCAATTGAAAATTGACGTTATGGATGTCGAGGGTGTCGAATTGTTGGTGTAAATCGATTAACGTATCGGTCAGGCGTTGAAGCACCTGGTTGTTTACCGGCGTATCGTTCACAAAGGCTCTGCTTTTTCCTGCGGGTGAAAGTTCGCGGCGAATCACCACTTCCTGATCATAATCCAGTTCGTTTTCTTCAAAAAAGGAAACCAGGTCGTACGCTCCAACTTCAAACACTGCTTCTACCACGCATTTTTCGGAATCATTGTAGAACACACGGGAATCGGCCCGTTCGCCCATGACCAATCCGAGGGCTCCGAGGAGAATGGATTTACCGGCGCCTGTTTCGCCGGTAATGATGGTCAGGTGTTTGGAAAACTGAATGTCGATTTCGTCAATCAGCGCGTAATTGCGAATATGGAGACGTTTGAGCATTTGAATAGGTCAATTGGATTCTTTCGCGGCAAAAATAGCGCAAAAGTGGTGAAGAGTTGATTTGATGAAATTATTTGTTTTAATTGTTTTCTCATATCCACGAGGCGCATCGCGCCGTCACATTTGTAGGCGCATCGCACCGTCATATTTGTAGGCGCATCGCGCCGTAACATTTGTAGATCGCACCGTCATATTTGTAGCCCTTTTCAAAGTTAACCGAAAATTTGGATTATTCAACAGATTTCCTTTAATTTTATAATCAACGCGCCACTATGCAATGTGGTTCTTTGTGTCTTGTTGCGCTGCGGATTCCAAAACTTCTCGTTCTTTGCGACGAATTTATGCAAACACCTGTCGACATACTTCAAAAATTCTGGGGATATCATGCTTTCCGTCCTTTGCAGGAGGAGATCATTCAGTCTGTGTTGTCGGGCCGCGACACACTTGCTTTGTTGCCAACCGGCGGCGGGAAATCAATTTGTTATCAGGTGCCGGCCTTGTGCATGGATGGAATTACGCTGGTGGTTTCACCGCTGATTGCATTGATGAAGGATCAGGTACAAAACCTTGAACGCCGGGGTATTCCCTCGGCGGCTATTCATGCGGGTATGTCGAGGCGCACCGTGGATATCATATTTGAAAATGCCTGCAACGGGGCTTATAAATTGTTGTACCTCAGTCCCGAACGTTTGCAAACTGATATGGCGCTGGCGCGTATTCAGCGAATGAATGTCAGTTTGTTGGCTGTAGATGAGGCGCATTGTGTGAGCCAATGGGGATATGATTTCCGGCCGCCTTATTTAAAAATTGCTGACCTGCGTTCCTTGCTTCCCAAAACACCGGTGATGGCACTGACTGCCACGGCCACCAGGGAGGTAATGGCAGATATTCAGGAAAAACTGGCCTTTACACACCAGCAGGTATTCCGACAAAGTTTTCAACGCGACAACCTTTCTTATTCTGTGTTGTATGAAGACAAAAAACGCGAAAAATTGCTTGATATCCTGCGCAACGTGCCCGGCTCAGGCATCGTGTACGTGCGCACGCGCGGCGAAACCAAAGAAATCGCCCACTTTTTGAAACAGCACCGTATTTCCGCCGATTTTTACCATGCCGGTTTGACGACCGACGAGCGCAGTGCCAAGCAGGAAGCATGGATTAGTGGGAAAACACGGATTATTGTTTGCACCAATGCCTTCGGAATGGGTATCGATAAACCTGATGTCCGGATTGTGGTGCATATGTATTTGCCCGATTCATTGGAGGCCTATTTTCAGGAAGCTGGCCGGGGCGGTAGAGATGGTAAAAAATCGTATGCCACGATGTTGTACAGCGCTGCCGACGGCGCCGCGCTCGAACATTATTTGAAAACAGCCTACCCGCCGTTCGAATTTGTCAAAAGAGTTTACCAGGCTTTGGGCAGCTATTCGCAACTGGCGATTGGCGCCGGCGCAGGGGAAAGTATTGATTTTGATTTTGGTCTGTTTTGCAATAATTACAAATTGGATCATGCGCCAAGTCATGCTGCCTTGAAACTGCTCGAACAGGAAGGCTGGATTTCCGTGTCGGAGGCGCCGGGGATGCCTCCCAAAGTGCACGTAACATCCAGCAGGGAAACCATGTACGATTACCAGTTGCGGAATCAACAAGCAGACACCGTGTTAAAAACGATGTTAAGGGCATATCCGGGCATCCAGGGTGGGCTTTTGGATATTAGTTTGGGCGTTGTGGCCAAGTATGCGAAAACAGATATGGTAAAAGTACATCAGGTATTGGAAGCGGCGCAAGCCTCTGAGATTTTGGTGTACGAGCCACAAAAAGAAAGTCCGCAGCTAACCTTCATTAAAGAAAGGGTAGGGGCAGAAAACCTGACGATCGATCAAAAGAAATTTAAATTTAGAAAAGCAAGGGCTGAGGAAAAGGTAAAACAGGCGATCCGGTATGCGGAAGACAGAAAGTGCAGGAGCCAGTTACTGCTGGCTTATTTTGATGAACCGGAGAGTAAGCCTTGTGGCATTTGTGATATATGTACCGGCAGGAATAAAAACGAAATGCAGGATCAGGTATTCGAAACCTATGCACAGAAAATCAAAATGGTATTGCGTGAAGAACCGCTACCCATGGAAGAAATTCTCAAGGCTTTTGCGCTCAAACGGCAGGATACCGTGGCTAAAGTGCTCACCTATTTGTTGGATGAAAGTGTATTGGCGCAAGATTCGGAGGGTAAAATCAGCGTCCGGAAGCTGTCATGAGCGGTTCAATTTTTTGCAGCAAATGGTTTAAATAATGTGTAGTGTCGTGTTCCTGCAAAACGGAAACCGTCGCTTTTTGATAAAATGGAAGGCGGTGGGCGAGTACAGAGGTTATGTGATCTCCTAGCAGATGGTCCGGCACATGAGCCAACAGCGGCCGGAATTGTTTTTGGTGTTTTAAACGAGATGCCAGCACATCCGGCGGGGTGTCCAGAAATACGGTAATTCCGTGGGTGTTCATCCAGTCCATGTTATCAAAAAAGCAAGGGGTTCCGCCACCGGTTGCCACCACTGCCGGGGCAGAAAGCAGGGTGTTTTGAAGGGCGGTTTGTTCCAAAACCCGGAAAGCCTCCTCTCCGGACTGCGCAAAAATTTCCGAAACGGTCTGGCCGGTATGTTGTTCAATTTGAACATCCATATCGATGAAAGGCAGGAGCAATTTTTGAGCAAGCAGTTGCCCCCAACTGGTTTTTCCACAGCCCATGAATCCGATCAGAAAAATCAATGGAGGATGTTGCATTGGTTCAATATTTAGTGCGATCCATATATTTATTTAGAGATAAACAGCTTTCGGTCTAAAACGGTACTGGTTAGGCATTGATCAAACCGTTCAACCTTTATCTTTGCGCTTCAATTTTGATTTTGTAAAAAAAACTATGAAACATTCGATTTTATTCTTCGCGATTTTAACTTTTGCCGCGATTGCTTGCAAAAATGAACCAGGCGTTAAAAAAGGAGACGGCGGCCCAAATTCCGACATGATTAACAATCCGGTCACCGCCGATTTACCCACCGATACCAACCTGCTTGCCCGGATCATGTACGATATGCCAACTTATGAATTCGGCACGGTGAATGAAGGCGATGTTGTAACTCACAAATTTACGTTTACCAACACGGGCAAAGTACCACTCACCATTTTAAAAGCACGTTCAACCTGCGGCTGCACGGTACCTGAATGGCCGGAAGAACCTATTCCACCCGGCGGCAAAGGTGAAATTACGGCAAGTTTTAATACAGAAGGTAAAATGAATAACCAAACCAAAACCATCACCGTTACAGCCAATACCTACCCGAATGAAACGCGCGTGAAGCTGGTTGGAATTGTAAATCCAAAAAAGGATTCGAAGGAATAGGGTGGGGTAACTTCTGATGAAAAACTCCCTCGACTAAAATTCAGCCAAGTGATTGGCAAAAAGAAAATCCCGAACCTCGGTGCATGCCAAAATTCGGGACAACTTTTGTTGGAGGGAGGATGAGGGGGTTCGAACCCCCGACCTTCGGAACCACAATCCGACGCTCTAACCAGCTGAGCTACAACCTCCGTGTGCTTCACATGCCGTCGTCTTTGAACTTTTTCTTCATTCAGAAACCTGCATGTTTCTCAAGCGGCTGCAAAGATAGGTGTAGTTTTATCAAACAGCCAATACCTGAACCAAGGAAAATTCAAGAAAATTCCATTTTCTACATGGCGGCCCGAACTTTTTCTGTTTGAACCCCCGGTGAACGCCAGCCACGCAGTTTTTTTAATAGCTTGCACAACTTCAAGTTGAGCGACGTACCGGCATTAAAAAATTGCCCGTTGATGGTCAGCCATTCCTTTTCTTTTTTCACTTCTCCTATTTCATGGTAAAATATGCGTTGTGGGCGTTCCAGGGGCGTTTTCCAATAGATTCCTTTGTTGGTAAGCGCAAAGCCTTCCTTGCAGGTGTTTTTCAATGAAAGATCGCAAATGAAAAAGACCCGTTCCTGCGGCTCGGCGTATAAAAAATGTTTGCAGGCATTGGCTAGTAATTCCGACCGCATACTGATAAAATCGAAATAAACTACTTCCTGCTCGTGATCGAAATCCAGAAAATCCTGAATCATTTGCCAAAGATCGGTTTTGCCTGGGATGGCCTTTTCGTATTTCAGGATGGCAGATGGCAACAGCACCCCGTTCAGATCGGGGCAGTACTGGATGATAAAAAAATCAAGCAGGCCTTCGAATGCCGTCATAAGCCGCCGGTCAATTTCTGAAAGCGCTTCCGTGCCAAAACGCTCCCATTGCACCAAAATATCTTCAGCAATTTGTTCTGAACGCAAACCGTAAATTTCCCTGAATCGGGATTGGTAAAACCGTTCAACGTAGTCGGGGTACTTTTTGGGGTCGTGTTCTTCCTCAACCCGTTGACGTAACCGCTTGAAAAACAGTGCTTTTACCTGCTCGGTCACACTTTCCTGCGATTGGAAATCAATGGGAAATACCTGAACATACCGATTGGGCGCCGCTTGGCCTTTACCCTCAAAATGAAACCCACAATGATGGCAGAACACCGAGGTAACCGGCCCCTGGTGGGTACATGCAGGGCATTCTTTGGTGCGTTCGGCTATTTTATCGCCGCAACGAATACAAAATTTGGAACCCGGAATAATTTCGGCTGCACAATTTGGACAGAGATTCATCGATCAAGAATTTGTTGATTGACATTTGCAGCCACAAATATAAAACTAAATGTTTTTATTTCAAAATAAATTGTTTTAAAAATAATTAATACCCATCGCCACTCTTTTCCAACAAATCAGGCCGTCTGGTTTTGGTTCGTTCGATACTTTGCTCGTGCCGCCACTCCTCTATGTTCTTTTCGTGGCCGGAAAGCAACACTTCCGGTACTTTCATGCCATTCCAATCGGCCGGTCGGGTATACACCGGCGGCGCAAGCAGGTTATCCTGAAAGCTGTCAAACAAAGCCGAGGTTTCATCATTCAGTACCCCAGGAATTAAACGGCCCACGGAATCCACGATCACTGCGGCTGCCAGTTCGCCGCCTGACAAAACATAATCTCCGATAGAAACTTCCAACGTAACATATTTTTGCCGGATGCGGTCGTCGACGCCCTTGTAGTGACCACACAAAATCAGTACGTTTTGTTTCATACTCAACCGATTGCACAAGGCCTGATCGAGCATCTGTCCGTCGGGTGTGGTATAAATTATTTCATCGTAGGTGCGTTCGGCACATAACTTGCTGATACATGCTGAAATAGGTTCCGGTTTCATCACCATGCCTGCGCCGCCGCCAAATTGATAATCGTCTACTTGCCGGTGTTTGCCGGTGGCGTAATCGCGCAATTGATGCAAATGGACCTCTAAAAGCCCCTTGTCTTTGGCCCTTTGCATGATGGAATGGTTGAGCGGACTTTCCAGTAATTCGGGTAAAACAGTAATTATATCAAATCGCATGGGGCAAAGGTAAACCAGTAATCTTGGAAGAATGACCAAAAATAGCCTGTTAAAAACCTGATTTTGCCGTTAAACCCGGCTTACCTTTGCACAAAATTAATTTTATGGAAGTCCTGACCGCACCACTTAAACACTCTTCTGTTGAACTGATTGAATTGGAAGATCGGTACAATGCCCATAACTACCACCCAATTCCGGTTGTGCTCGAGCGTGGGCGCGGCGTGTATGTATGGGATGTAGAAGGAAAACGATATTACGATTTTTTGTCGGCATACAGCGCTGTCAACCAGGGCCATTGCCACCCCAGGCTAATCGCTGCCTTGACGGAACAAGCGCAAAAACTAACGCTTACCTCCAGGGCTTTCCACAACAATTTGCTGGGCGTATATGCCGAATTTATTACCAGTTTCTTCGGATATGAGCGGGTGCTACCCATGAATACCGGTGTGGAAGCCGTTGAAACAGCGCTGAAATTGTGCAGAAAGTGGGCCTACGAAATCAAAGGTATTCCGGAGGCGCAGGCCAAAATCATATTCGTAGAAGGTAATTTCCACGGCCGCACCCTGGGTGTAATTTCGGGCTCCAGCGAGCCGGACAGCAGGGGTGGGTTTGGTCCGTATTTGCCAGGCATTGAAGTGATTCCGTACAATGATTTGGAAGCGCTGGAAATCGCCTTGCAAGATCCAAACACTGCCGGCTTTTTGGTAGAACCCATTCAGGGAGAAGCCGGAGTATATGTTCCAACTGACGGATATTTAGCCGCTGCTTCTGAACTTTGCCGCCGGTATAACGCGCTTTTTATTGCCGACGAAGTTCAAACCGGCATCGCAAGAACCGGCAAATTGCTTGCTTGCGATCATGAAAATGTAAAACCCGACATCCTGGTATTGGGCAAAGCGCTCTCCGGTGGTGTGTTGCCGGTAAGTGCCGTACTTGCCAGCCATGAAATTATGCTCACCATCAAACCCGGCCAGCACGGTTCCACCTTTGGTGGCAACCCCTTGGCTTGTGCCGTAGCTATGGAGGCGCTCAAACTGGTTGAAGAGGAAAATCTGGCAGAAAATGCAGAGGTGCTGGGCAAAATTTTCCGTGCGCGTATGAGCGACCTTCAATCCAAACGTCCCGATCTGATCAGCCTGGTACGTGGCAAAGGTTTGCTCAACGCCGTGGTCATTAATGATTCGGAAAAGAGCCAAACTGCCTGGAATATTTGCCTGGAATTAGCCAAGAACGGCTTATTGGCAAAACCTACGCATGGTAACATCATTCGTTTTGCACCACCCTTGGTCATCAACCATGCGCAAATGGAAGATTGCTGCGCCATCATTGAAAAGGTGATTCTGAATTTTTGAACGGTTCACCACTAGTTCATACATTTGACATTCGGGATATTCAACCAACCATCCCTGATGCAATATGTCCATACCTAAACCATTCCTTTTCATCCTGCTGTTGCTAAGCGCTTGTAACCAGGGCGCTTCCGATGATGCTTACCTGCAAAAAGCGAAAACGCTTTTAGCCACTACGCCGATTATCGATACACACATTGATTTTCCATGGCATTTGGTGGAAAGAAACAAATGGTACAAACCCGGCTATACCGCCTGGGCACTTAAAAACCCGGATGGAAATTTTGATTACGAGCGTGCTGTTGCAGGCGGATTGTACGGCCCATTCATGTCTATTTATATCCCGGCAAAATATCAATTGGAGCCGGGCCGACCTAAACAGGTGGCTGATTCGCTGATCAACATGGTGTATGAAATTGTAAAAGCATACCCGGATAAATTTGCCATTCCCGCCACCGCCGATGAACTGAAAAGCAATTTCAAAAAAGGGTTGGTTTCGCTGCCGATGGGTATGGAAAACGGCGCACCGATGGAACAATTGAGCGATGTAGCCTATTTCCACCAGCGTGGTATCCGATATGTTACGTTAACCCACGGGAAAGATAATTTGATCTGTGATTCTTCCTACGATACACTGCACACGCACCACGGGCTGAGCGAATACGGCCGTCAGGTAGTGAAAGAAATGAACCGCGTTGGTATCATGGTGGATGTGAGCCACCTGTCTGACGAAGCCATTTTTGACGTGCTTGAAGTGGCCACCAAACCGCTGATTGCCACCCATTCCGCTTGCCGTCATTTTACCCCTGGTTTTGAAAGAAACCTTTCAGATACCTTGATTAAAGCAATTGCCAAAACAAATGGCGTGGTACAGGTTCCGTTTAGCCAGTATTTTCTGGATGGAAAAGCGCGCGCTGCGTGGCATGCCGCCGACTCTGTGCGTGAGGCTCGGCAACTTCCTGAATTCGGCCCTCAAACCGATGCTTTTTACAAGGAATTCGCCGAAAAAAATGGCGAACCTTTCTGGTTGTCCATCAAAACAGTCGCAGATCACATCGATCATATCAAAAACCTGGTTGGTATCAACCACGTCGGCTTGGGCTCTGATTTTGATGGTGTAGGCCCCGCCTTACCTCCTGATATCAATGATGTAAGCAAATACCCATATTTGGTGGCAGAACTTTACAAACGAGGTTATTCTGACCTGGAAATCAAAAAAGTTTGCAGTGGCAATGTGCTGCGTGTGTGGCGCGGAAATGAATAGCCTCTTCAATTATTCCGTTTTCAGGAGCTTTTCAATGTCCTTCATGAATTTATCTACCGATTCAGCATTCGTTCCGTCGCAAAACGAACGAACATGGCGGTTTTTATCCACCAAAATCAGCCGCCCGGAATGATCAAAACCGCCTGGTGCGCTTGGGTCTTCTTTAGCTACGCTAAAATAGTCGTCGGCAATGTTGTAAATCGCATCATGATCTCCGGTTACCAAATGCCATTTGTTGCTTTTGATTCCCAGCTTTTCCGCGTGGTGTTTCAATGCGGCCACCGTATCGTTGCGTACATCGATCGAGTGCGATAACATCAGGAGCCGGTCTTCATTTTTGAACCGCTCGTAAATACGTAATCCATTGGCTTTTACTTTCGGACAAATGGTAGGGCAATGGATGAAAAAGAAGTCAACCACATACGCCTTGCCTGCAAAGGTGGCGTTGTTGATCACCAGGCTATCTTGATCCACAAACTGAAATTCAGGGATTATAGGATAAACCGTATCGCCTGCGGGTGAGATATCCCGTTCGCCCAGGATAGGCAATGGCCTGGAATCATTGGATTGAACACAGGCTGCCAGGTTGAGCAAAGCAAAAACGATAAGGATGATTGGCCGTAACTGAATCATTTTTCTGAAATTTTCGGCAAAGTTCTTATTTGATCCACAATTCATCCGTTCTAACTGCTAATTTTGAATCGTTCCAGGTTATTCCACCAGTTTTTTAAAGTTATCAAGAATGGCTTGCCAGCCTTGACGCTGCATGTCATGCGGGTGCATATGTTCCGCTTCAAAAATTTCAACCACCTCCGTCTTTTTACCCTTGGGTTTGAATTGGATTTTTACTTTCCGGCCATCGGCAATGGTGTAGCGAATCACTTTGTTTGTAGCTACTTCGTCATAAACGCCGTTGAAATCAAAGCTGAAACTTCCGTCGCGCGCAGACATGGTAAAGGAGAAATTCCCGCCGGGTTTTAGATCATTCACTGCTTTGGGGCAGTACCAGTCGTCGCTGGCGGCGTTCCATTTTTCAATCTCCGAAGGAGTCGTCCAACTTTTCCAAACTTTATCAATCGGCGCATGAATCAGCGCACGCACGGTGATTTGCACTTTTTTGAGTTTGGATTTTAATTTCCTGATTTCAATTTTTTTCATGGTGAGCAAATTGCCCATCGCTTTTTGGGCAACTTCCGGATTGGGGTCGCTCATTAATTTTGGCAAAGCATCGGGGATGACCTGCCAGGAAACGCCGAACGGATCTTTAAGCCAACCGCACATACTTTCTTCACCTCCGTTAGCCGTCAGTTTTTGCCAATAAAAATCGACTTCTTTTTGGTTTTTACAACGAATCACAAATGAAACTGCTTCGTTAAAGGTATATCCAGGTGCTTCCATCGGATTATCCATCGCAGAAAATAATTGCCCGGCCAGTTTGAAGTCTGCAAATTGCAGGGTGCCTTCCGGCCCGGCCTGTCCTTTTCCATAGCGGGCCAGCGTATTGATATTGGAATTTGGAAATAAGTCATTATAAAAATTGACAGCCTGTTCGGCAAATCCTCTTTGTTCGCCGGTAAACAACAGGCAAGGCATTAATTTTTGTTTTGTTCCTCCCAGTTTTCCCAGCATGACCTGCCATGAAAGCCCGAATTTGTCTTGAACCCAGCCATATTGCTCGCTCCAGTCGTATTTGGACAGGGGCATAAATACAGTGCCGCCTTCGCTGAGCTTTTTCCATACGGACTTCAATTCTGCCTTGGATTTGCAACCTACAAAAAATGAAATGGATGGGTTGAACTGAAACCTAGGCCCGCCGTTTAAGGCGGTGAATTCCTGCCCGGCAATCGAAAATTGCACCATAGAAACAGCCGGGCCGGCCTGAACACGGTTGGTGATTTTCGAATGATTAAATACCGAAACATAAAATTCGGCAGCTTCTTCAGCCTGGTTGTTGAACCACAGGAATGGAGTGAGCTTTTGCAGTTTAGCCATGATGTTTTATTTTAAAAGTACAGCGCAAATAGGTTGGGGGAGGGGCTACGAGGAGCGACTTTTGTTTTTGTTCAGGTTTGTTTCTACCCGAAATTTGACAATTCTACGGATCAAATCGAAGGGAATTGGTTGATCCAGCGGGAATTGAACCGATCCTTTCCCTTGCTTGTAAGGAGCCAGTTCAGCCTTGAATGCCTCATGCCCGGTTGGCGTAGCGTAAAAGCCGATATGATGCTTGTAAGCAGCAAAGTAGACCAAGTTGCCATGCTGACTGTAGGTCGGCATTCCGTAACTTATGCGTTCAACTGCATCGGGAGCTGCTTCCTGAATTGTACGGCGAATT